>JABSRT010000019.1 GCA_013214945.1 Gammaproteobacteria bacterium | reverse complement strand
TCAACCATGGTCAATTACAAAAGCACACTTAATAAAAGTAAACCCAATACTATGTTCAAAAATAATGAATTACTAGCAGTAAGTGTGTAATACGACCAAAGGACGTAATTCGGGACCCCCACAAAATATAGCCAATTTCGATTCATAAAAAGAGATATAGTGCCATCAAGTTAAATGATTAATCGCTAATTTTGTTATGGATGTCCCTTATTATCCCACACAAATAAGCACGGCGAACGCAGCGTGAAATAACGTGGTAATAAGGGGTTGTGGCTAAATCAATTAAACTATCACGGGCTCGGGTCATTGTATTTACTCCGACAAGTAGCAGGCCACAAGCATAGTACAAAAATTGATTTAGACATCTAAAAAACTTGGGTGTCCCTTTTTATCGTTTATGATAATGTCGACGGTGTTTTAGCCGTAGGCTGCTGGGCACATACGCGTCGTAAATATGACGAAGCCTTAAGATCGGAAAAAAAGAGTAAAGGTCGAGCGCATAAAGCGATTAGTTTTATCGGTAAGCTTTACCAAATTGAAAACAAAATAAAAGCCAAGAAGTTATCCGTTGCGGAGCGGTATCAACTGCGACAAGAAAAATCGAAACCGATACTCGATGCATTCAAACAATGGCTTGATGAAACCAAAGAAAATCTGACCGCTAAAAGCTATATCGCTATCGCGATAAACTACACATTGAATCAGTGGGAAAAGCTCATTCGTTATATCGATGATGGTGAATTAGGCATCGATAATAATATTACAGAAAGAGATATCAGGCCGTTCACCACAGGCAGGAAAAATTGGATGTTCTCACAATCGGTTAAAGGAGCTGAGGCGAGCGCGACACTTTATAGTATCGTGATGACTTGCCGTGCCAATGACATCAATCCATATTTCTACTTCCAGCACTTGTTCAAAACACTACCAAATTTAGATGAACAAACCGATTTAACGGCACTGATGCCGTGGAATGTGCAGCTCGATTACACGTCAGGCTAAGCGCAACTGGTTAGTTGTGCGCTTACTTTGCTCAGTATTTGGTTAAACTCTTCTAGAAACTCCCGTGTATCATTTGTTCTTATCATTTGCACGGTAGCAAATAAGCATAGAAATTTATGTTCCCAATCTTCTAAGTTTTTAATAGTTCCTTGGGATATTATCTTTTCAATAACAGGTGCCACAACGGTTTCAAGTTCAGACAGCTTTATCTCTGTTTCATTCCCATATCCAAGTATCTGATCATCATAAAAATTATTTTCGTGCCCGACATCCTTAACATTTGATGGGAAGGTGCGGTTCATTTTTTTATCAAAAACATAAACCCTATTTTTATTTTGTGCGAAATATCTAAGAAGAAACTGAGGTACATAATGTTGTTTTTTTGGAAAGTTCAAAGGAATCATCCTTGAGCATATAACGCCGTTTTAAGCGGCAAATAGCAGTTGGCTAAAATAAGTGAGGCACGAACAAAAAGCCAACTGTAATTTGTCCGACTTGAAAACCCTTGTTAGGCTAACAACCCCCTTTCTTCGATTGTGTAATTACGGACTCAGAGAAATTCTTTCCTTCAAAGCGACACTTAGCTTCAATTAATTGAGATCTACAACCTCCATTACTAAAGACTCCCCTCATGATCACAACTTCTTTGTCTTTCATGAACTCCCCATTTGGTAAATTCCATTGTGCAAGAGTGCCTTTATTTCCTTTAGGTGTTAATTTTCTTTCAACATCTAATCTACACATTTCCTGTAGCTCAGAATTTGACGTTAAAATTGGCCGGCGAAGATCAACATATTCTATAGCGCAGTCTCTAGTGGCTTTTATTTCTTCTGCGGCTATTTTTAAAGCTTCGTTATTATTAATTTGAGCTTGTTTGAAGAATAATGTTACTTGGGTTTCTGTGTACTCTTTAGCTTCATAACTAAAAACTCCATTAGGGTTTGTAGACGCTTTTTCGAGAGATGCAACCAATGAATCTTTTGCTAAATCACTAATACCAAGACCACAAATGTAGACAGCCTTTTCCTCTATTGATTTAGGTCCAAAGTTCGCACATCCTGACAATAAAAAGATTGAAACCAATGTTAAAGATTTATACATAGTAATTGATATTTCCTTGTAGCCTAACATTTCTATACCAAGCATGCTCAATTCCTAAAGCACCCTTAATAAAACTTAAACCAATACTATGTTCAAAAACAACGAATTACTAGCAATAAGTGCGAAATACGACCAAAGTAAAGCGTGCATGCACGATTTACAACAATTATCTTGGTAACTTTTTGAAATGTCGAACTAAAAAACAGAACATTAATGCTAATCGTGCGAAGTAGTTACAAATTAGCCTTATTAATCTTTAAACTTAATATTGATTGAAATGACCTAACCAAATGTCTTTATAAAGCACATCAAATGATGCGTTTGATAAAGCATAATCAGCAGACTTTAAAACAACACCTCACACCGAACTTAACAAAATACTGGTTTCACTGTTTAGCACGCCATCGATGGTTCTTACTTCGCGCAGTACTTGATCAAACTCTAATAAGTTTGAGGTTCTAATTTCGGCCACTAAATCCCATGCGCCATTGGTGGTGTGCAGTTTTTCTAGCTGGGCAATGCCACGCAATTTACTAATGACTTGGCTGGTGGATTTGCCTACTACCTCAATCATCATTATTGATTTAATGACATCGGTTTCAAGCTCGTCGTGGGCGCGGATGGTAAAGCCTAAAATAGCGCCAGAGCTAATTAAGCGATCAAGTCTGTTTTGGACCGTGCCTCGCGATACGTTGAGTAATTTGGCCAGTGTTGAAATAGAGGCGCGGGCGTCGGTGCGCAAAATAGAGATCAGTTGTTTGTCGACCGAGTCGTAAAGGTAAACCCGTTTGTTATTTGAAGAAGTTACGGCCATGTTGCCACCTTAGTTTTGACTTATGAGACACCTGATTGTCATTTTGATAATCATATCTAGCATTATGATAATTATTTGTGCAAAAGTTGCAAGTTTTTGCCATTTTTAATGTTTATGTCAGCCGATATTATATGGCTTAACAATTACACCAGCTAATCGCTTAATAAGTTACTAGCTGCTGCATAACTAAAAATGGAATACACAATGAATACACTAGTAAATAGCGTTGATATGAAAAATACTGATATGAAAAGCACTGGCTTAAGCACTAAAACGTCGAATGTTTCGTTTGTTGGTGTTAGCGACATGATTAAGCTGTTGCAGCAGGTTGGTACGGAAAATTTCATTGTTGGTTTAGTCGATTATCTTGAGCAAGATTACCTACGCTGGCAGTGTTTTGATAAGTCACCCCGTTTCGCGGCGCACTCAACCGACGGCGTAATTGAACTGATGCCAATTGGCGATGACAGTCAGTTTAGCTTTAAGTATGTCAATGGCCACCCTAAAAATACCAAGTCTGGTTTGCAAACCGTGACAGCCTTTGGGGTATTGTCAGATGTTGCGACAGGTTATCCGTTGTTATTGTCTGAAATGACCATTCTTACAGCATTACGAACCGCAGCTACTTCGGCGATGATGGCGAAATATTTGGCGCCAAAAAATGCGTCAACTATGGCGATGATTGGTTGTGGCGCGCAATCGGAGTTTCAAATTACTGCCTTTAGTAAAATATTGGGCATTAACACTATTCGTTTATACGACATTGATGCCCAGGCTATTGAAAAATGTCGCAACAATCTTGCCCACACAAATCTAGAAATTATTGTTTGCCAATCGGCGGGCGAAGCGGTTCAAGGTGCCGACATTATTACTACCTGCACCGCCGACAAGAGAAACGCGACCATTTTAACCAGTGATATGGTGCCTGCAGGTGTACACATCAACGCGATTGGTGGTGATTGTCCGGGTAAAACTGAGTTAGAAGCGCAGTTACTGATCCGTGGCGATGTGTTTGTTGAATACGAGCCGCAAACACGTATTGAAGGTGACATTCAGCAGTTACCAGCAAACTCACCAGTGACCGAAATGTATCAAGTGATTAACGGTGAACAGGTGGGGCGCATCACAGCCGATCAGCTCACTATTTTTGATGGTGTTGGTTTTGCGATTGAAGATTACTCGGCGCTGCGTTATGTGCACGACTTAATTAAGCAGCAAAATCCGAATCAAATTGAGTTAGTGGCAAGCCCTGACAACCCGCGTAATTTATTTGGTTTAGCCTGTGATATTAGCCAGCCATAATTCTTCTAGCTTCTAGCTTCTAGCTTCTAGGTCTAGGTTTTAGTTATTACATTCTATTTTACCGCTTTAGCTTGTTAGCTAAAGCGCACACGCAGGAGAGGCAATTAATGTTTGTATGCCCACAAGCCCCTAATGCTGTTGTCATGATCCGACCGCACCATTTTTGTCCTAATGAACAAACGAAAAATGACAACAGTTTTCAAGGTGGTCAACCTTATGATCGACAAGCCTTAAAAAGACAAGCCTTTGAGCAGGTGACTGCAGCCGCGAAGGTGCTAGCAAATGAAGGCATTGTCGTGCACACGTTCGACGACGAAACACTAGCAACCCCAGATTCAGTATTTCCTAACAATTGGTTTTCAACCCATAGCGGTGGTCATATTGCGATTTACCCAATGTACGCGCCTAACCGCCGGAAGGAGCGCCGAACCGATATTATCGAATTGCTAAAGCAGAAATACCGGGTGCAAGATGTCGTTGATTACTCAGGGCTAGAGTACGACGAGATTTACCTCGAAGGTACGGGCGCAATGGTATTAGATCATATTGAGCGGGTTGCTTATGCCGCGCGTTCTAAACGCACCGACTCGCATGCGTTAGAGCGTTTTTGCAGCCATTTTAATTACGAACCAATGTTGTTTGATGCGGCCGACAGCGCAGGCACTGCGGTTTATCATACTAATGTGATCATGTGTATAGGGCGAGACTTTGTGATGGCGGGTTTTGACATGATGACTGATATTAAGCGCCGTAATGAAATAATTAGCCGATTTGAAGCAGCAGGCAAGGCCGTTATTCGTTTAAGTGAGTCGCAAATTAATGCGTTTTGCGGTAATGCATTAGAATTAACAGGCACGGCGGGGCGGATTTTGGCGCTTTCAACCACTGCTTATGCGGCGTTAACCGCGCAGCAAATTAATGCGTTGCAGCATAGTGTTAAGTTGGTGCCGTTAGATGTTTCAGCAATTGAACTAGCTGGTGGTTCGGTGCGTTGCATGCTTGCAGGCATTCATTTGTCTAAGCGTTAAGCGCAACTCAAATAAGCACGAAGCCACAACCGAAATAAGAACAGAAACGATAAATAAACGAAAAGTAAAAGCTCAACGATAAACAGATAAAAAAAGCCGCGCTCAACGATTTAGTTCGTTGAGCGCGGCTTTTCGCTTTGCTTCATTTACTTAGCTAACCGATACAGTGGTTTCTAAAGAGAACCAGTTAGTTAAGTGAACAGGGCGCTAGTCGGTAATAGTCATTTCGTTGAGTGTGAACTCAGCAATAGCACCATCGGTTGCAGCTCTGTAAGCGACTATGTGTGGCATATCCGAATGTGCTTGCCATAACTCGCGTGTTTGCCAGTTTTCATAAAACATGAAGTGTGCTGGGTTGTCATTGTCTTGATGCAAGTCGTAATTAATGCAGCCTTCTTCCGTGCGGGTAATGGCAATGAGTTTAATTAGCTCAGCTTTTACTAAGTCAATTTTGTCTGCATTGGCCTTAATGTTGGCAACAATCGTAAGTTGGGTCATAAATAGTCTCTTTGGTTGTGGCGTTCTACCAGTGGTAATTAATGGTGCTTGGCTTAAAAACCGCTTAATACGATTTTTCCGATGGTGCTGCCAGCTTCAATTTCTTGATGTGCCGCGCGTAAGTTTTGCGCATTAATAGTGCCTAAGTCTTTACCAAGTGTGGTTTTGATTAAGCCTTGGTCAATTAATTGAGCAACTTCACTGAGCAACTCACTTTGTTTTATCATATCATCAGTTTGGAACATAGAGCGAGTGAACATAAACTCCCAATGTAGTGACAAACATTTAGGTTTTAGCTTAGTGATATCAACTGACTTTGGATCGTCTATTAAGGCTATTTTCCCCATCGGCGCCATCACCTCAATGTAACTGTCTAGGTATGAATCGGTATGGGTTAAACTAGCAACGTGGGTTACTTGGCCAATGCCTAATGCTTCAATTTGAGCGGGTAGCGGTTTGCTGTGATCAATGACAAAGTCTGCGCCAAGATCTTTAACCCACTGTGCTGACTCTGCTCGTGAAGCGGTGCCGATAACAGTAACACCAGTCAGCGCTTTAGCTAACTGCACTAATATAGAGCCAACACCACCTGCAGCGCCGACAACCAGCATGATCTCGGTTGATTTTTCAATTGCTTGTGGCTGCTGTTTCTTTATCGCCAAACGTTCAAATAATAATTCCCACGCGGTGATCGCCGTTAATGGTAACGCAGCGGCTTCGCTGTTTGAAAGGCTGGTTGGTTTTAGGGCAACAATGCGTTGGTCAACTAATTGAAATTGTGCATTGCTGCCTTGGCGAGTTAAATCACCGGCGTAATACACTAAGTCACCGGCTTTAAATTGGTTAACTAATTCACCGGTTGCTACAACTTTACCCACGGCGTCCCAACCTAGTACTTTGACTATATCGGGCTGTGGCGCGACATTTTTGCGAATTTTACAATCAACCGGGTTCACCGCAATTGATAACACTTCAACTAACAAGTCTTGGCCGGTGGCCGTTGGTTGTAGCAATTCAACGTCAATTAACGCTGCTGGGTCGGTAATAGGTAAAGATTGCGTATAGCCAATCGCTTTCATGGTGGATCTCCAGTAAATAAGGGGGTCGTTTAACTTGCGGCTATGATAGCGCTTGAATACCTCAAGAAAAACAGCATAATGTTTGAATCATTATCAAATTAAATTTGACAATAAATGTTATTAGAAGACCTGAATGTCGTAATTAAAGTGGCAGAATTTCGTAGTATTACGGCGGCGGCAGAAAGCTTAGACATGCGCACAGCCACTGCTAGTGCAGCGCTTAAGCGGGTAGAGCGCTCGCTTGGCGTAGAGCTTTTTATTAGAACCACCCGCAGTTTAAGGTTGTCGACCGCGGGTGAGCGCTACCTGCCTAACTGTCAACAAGCGATGCAAATGCTGGAATTAGCGCAGCAAAACGTCAAAGACGATTTGTCGACGGTTGATGGTGAGTTAAGAATTTCGGTGCCGTCTGATCTAGGGCGCCATTTAATTTTGCCGTGGTTAGACGACTTTATGGCGCAGCACCCTGGGGTGCGTTTAAAATTACATATTAGTGATAGTAAAATTGATTTTTATCGCGATCCGGTTGATATCGCACTGCGTTATGGCTCGCCTAACGATGCTAACCTTTATGGCTTTAAGATTTGTGAAGTGCCGCGAATATTGTGCGCGGCGCCAGATTATCTTGCGCAATATGGGGTGCCTAATCATCCTAGTGATTTAACCTCACACAACGGTTTATTTTACCAGCTGCATGACATTATTTACGACCAATGGGAGTTTGCTGAAGAAGGGCAATCGTTTAAAGTGAAAATGGTTGGTAATCGCGCGTCAAACGATGCCGAACTGGTGCGGCGTTGGTGTGTGGCGGGCAAAGGCATTTGCGCCAAGTCTTGCCTTGATTTGGCACAAGATTTATTGGCCAATAAACTGACCATCTTGTTACCCGAATTTGAGCCAACACCCACTCAGCTATGGCTTATTTGTCCTAGTCGCCAATCTATTACCCCAGCAGTACGTTTGCTTAGAGATATGTTGCAAAACAAGTGTCGCGACATCTTAATGCAATTGATCGAAAAAGACATGTTAACCGACGATGTGCTCAAATAATTACCGGCCTGATTTTAATTGACGATGATTAAGCATATGTAACTAAGCATATGTAGCTAAGAAAGCGAAACTAAAAGTAGTGACTCACTGACAGATTGTTGCGGTCAATTAGTCACTGTCAAAAGATTATAGCTGTTGGATTAACTGCTGCCACTGCGTAATATTGGCATAATAACGGTTATGTTCAAGGGTGGTGAATTGCCCTTGATGCTCTATCACAAAACTTGGCAGCCCTTGTACTTGGCAACGCGCCATTAACTCGTTGCTGTGTGCAACAGCCTGTTTGATTGACCGCAGTTGCGCTAGCTGACTTGATTGGTTCAGGTTGTTATCAAGCAATGCAAACCATGGCTCAGCGGATATCCCCAAGGAAAGCGCCAGCTTGGTTAAAGTTTCTTGCTTGCTGACATCTAAGCCCCGTTGATAATGTGCCTGCTGAACAGCCTGCAACATGCTAAACCCTTGCCCAGTGAGCTGCTCGACCAATAATATTGCTTGCGCTGTTATGTATGAGTCTAACCAAATTGGCTCACTGCTCAAGAGCCTATTTTGATACTGCGGACCAAAAACTTGCCCGGTAATGGTTTCAATTCTTTGATCGTGAACCTTGACCATCTCGCGAAACGGCGTGCTCATTGCTTGGCGCTTTAGCATGCCTGCTGGTTGTAGAATCAACTGCACATTGGGCGCTTGATTAAGCACGTTGGCCAAAGTAGTAGCGCCGTAGCACCAACCACACAACGGATCGAAAAAGTAATGGACCTTAGTTGTTGCATTTACCACTTCATTTCACCCATGTGAACTTTGGCGCTAAAGTCTAATGCCAACGGGAACTTAGCCTGTGGAAAGTTTTTGTTCATTTTCTCGATAACCGCTGTTGCGTTGTCACTTTTCGCTTTAGTTTGCACAAATTGCTCAATATAACGCGCGGTATAACCAATGCTATTACTCGTTAAGTCGCCGCCAAGCACCATGTGGCCCGGTACGACTAACTCAGGTTGTAATTGCTGCATTTGGTTAAGTTGGGTCTGCCAAGCATTAATATCTTGGGTGGACGGACTGTCAGCCATCCACACGTGAACGCCACTGTAGACACTAACATTGCCTAAAATGGTTTTAGTTTCAGGGATCCATAAATATGGTCGATTGGCTGATTCGCCTTTACTATTTTTTATTTCAACGGTGTAACCATCAACACTAAAGCTGGTGGCGCTGTATTCGCTTGGCAATATTGGTGTTACGGGGGCGTTTTGTCCCATTTTGGGGCCCCAAAACTCGACTTTATGTGCCATTTTTTCAGCAATTTCATGGCGTACCGCAGGGGTTGTAATGATCTTGGCGTTAGGAAATAGCTTTTTGAGTGTTTCAGTACCAAAATAGAAATCGGGATCGGCTTGGCTAATAAAAATAGTGGTCAATTTTTTGTTGCTGTCGAGCACATTAGCTGCAATACGCAGCGCATCTGCTTTAGTAAAGCCAGTGTCAATAAGCACAGCTTCGGTCGCACCGTAAACTAAGGTTGAGCTAACGTTAAAGCTGCCGCTGTCAGCATTGTAGACCTTTAATGACAGTGGTGATTGGTCGATACTGTATGTGATAGCGCCTTGAGATATTTTATCGCTTGGCACAGCGGCTATAACAGCGGTTGCATAAGTCGAGGTGGCAATAATTAGTGAGGCAACAAGTAAGTTTGATTTTTTCATCTGCGATTCCATATTCAGTGGGTGATCTAAAGTGAAGTTGCTTAAGATGATGCCAGTGTAGTGAATTGACTTGCTCGGATATACGGCTAATAATAAGCATCATTATTTCTTAAATCGAACAAGTAAATGGACAGGATCACCGCCGCTGAAGTTTTTGTTGATGTCGCCCGCTCAGGCAGCTTTACCGCAACCGCCGAAAGGTTAGCAATGTCACGCCCGATGGTAACCCGTTATGTTGAAGCGATGGAACGTTGGTTTGGTGTGCGGTTGTTACACCGCACTACTCGCAAAGTAACACTGACTTCGTCTGGCGAGCAGTGCATTAACGAGATTGAAGCGTGGTTGGCTGCAACGCAGCTATTGGTTAGTCGGGTGAAACCTTCAGATCAATTAACCGATGCTATTCGGATCGCAACAAGCATGTCTTTTGGTCACGCGCAACTGATGGCCGCTGTTAGTGAATTTATGGCATTACACCCTAAAGTCACCATTGATGTCGATTTACAAGACAGTGCTGCAGACTTAGTCAGCAACCGGATTGATTTAGCTATTCGTATTGCGGCTGATCCAGATCCATCGCTTATTGGCAAACCTATCGCTAAGTGCCGATCAGTGATGGTGGCAAGTCAGGCTTATCTCGACAAAATGCCACTAATAAGTACCCCTGACGATTTAATCAGTCATCAATGCTTGAACCACACCAGTTTTGAACGCCAACTGTGGCATTTATCGCGAGATGGCGAGCATCGTTCAGTGAGCTTAACAACCCGACTAACAGCCAATGAAGCAACCGTATTACTTGAGGCGGCATTATGTGGGGTCGGCATTTCGTTGTTACCGACTTATTTAGCCAATAAAGCGATAAAACAAGGCCAATTAGTGGAAGTTTTACCTCAGTGGCAAGCTAACGATATGACCATTTACGCGCTGTATTCTTCGCGTAAATTTTTGTCGCCAACAGTGCGGGCGTTAATTGATTTTTTGTCCGACTATTTTAAGAATCATCAATGGGACTAGTCATAGAATGAGTAATGGGCGAGCAATGCAGTTAGTAACGTTCGTTTATACTGTTGGTGTGTTTGTAACTAATGGAAATTATTGGTTTTTTAACTTAATCAGCTAGCAATTAGCAGGCCTAGGCACGGCTTTATGACGCATTGCCATAGGGTAATACATTGGAATGAGGCAGCAATAATCCGATGAACACTTGTTAATTTACTGGCATCAAGCTTGATTATTTTAGGTCGCAATGACCACTAGATTAGCCGTTGCAACATCAAAACGGCGTTTGGTTAAATCAATAATTTTCCAAGCACCTTTTTGAATTAAAAATATCAACAAAAAATCGCTGATTTCTCCCGTCTTATTTCTCCCATATTTTGTTCGCTCAAACCGCTAATTATCTATTTAATTTTTCACCTCACATTTCGCCTGACTTTTCGTTTCACTGCTCTGCTCATTTTGATATGGCGTTTTAAATCACAGCCGAAGGAATTCAGATATCAGAATGCTGAATTTTGGATGTTGTAATTAAACTACATTTCAGCGATCATTTTTACGTAAATGGAGTTAAATCGATCAAGTTGTTGATTTGTTGGACTTCAAAAGCGATACTTGTCGTAATAACACGTCATACCAGGTAAATCAACTTTAATTAGCAATTGACATCACACTTTTGGGAGGGTAATTTAATTAGCGAGTTAAGGCATTCGACATTCGCGAAATTTTAGACAGCTAGTCACTTTCTATCGCGCAATGATCTCAATTGACCGTGCCAATGGACGTTTAAAAAAATAGCTAAACAAATGTGGGAACAAGATGAAAAAAACAATAATTGCATCTATGGTCGGCACTATTACATTAATTAGTGTTTCAGTATTCAAGCCGTTGCTTGCTTCGTTTTTCATCGATAAACCCTAAGTCATCTTATGACTGAGAAAACATCCTCAGGCTAGATAGTTCAATAGAAAAAAAACAAAATAATATAATTCGTCTGATTTCAGGCTCTATAAAGAACATTCAAGGAAAGTAAAACGATGAAAAAGCAAATTTTAGTTCCAAGCCTTTTAGCATTATTCGTAGCATCTGCTGCGCACGCCGGGGCAACTTTTGATACTCCAGCTGGCACTTTAAACTTAGGCGCCGACGTTGAGTTTGATTACACAAGTGAAACTGACTCAAACTTAAAATCAGGTGGACGTTTATTACTTGATATTAATGGTGAGAAAGTACTAGCAAACGGTAACTTTGCTGGATTTAAACTTAACCCAGTTTGGGGACAAGACGGTTCAAGAGGCGCTGATGACGTTTGGATTAAATTTGGTGTAAAGAACGACTGGGCTATTCAAACTGGTCATTTTGAAGCAGCAGATCTTTCTCCTGCCGGTCAAGATACTTATATTGCGTCGTCAGGCACTACTATGTACCGTGCAAACTATGCTCGTGGCCGTACCTCAGCAGATGGTGAATCTCAAGTTCAAGCTACTTTTACTAAAAATATTGGCGCTGCTGCAGGGTTTGAAGTAACAGCCATGAGTGCCGATGAGGGTGATGCTGTCGTTGTTCGTCCTGCTGTTAATTATGCTGTAGACAACGTATCAATGGCCTTTGGTCTTGAAGTACCAGTGGCCGGTAAGGGTGACGATGCTGATTGGCTTGGTCTTGGTGGTTATGTAAGTTTTGCAGCAAGTGACGACTTAACCCTAACAGCACGTACAGCTTACTTAGCTGACGACACCGATGCAGCTAATTCAATGGACTCATTGACTGCAGGTATTAATGCACAGTACAAAAACTTCTTTATCGCCGCGTTATACGGTCAAACAGATGCTGATTCAGCTGCTAGCGAAACTGAAGAACTACAGGTTTATGCTTCTTACAAAATCCCGATGATTTTAGATATCAAAAACTTTGATATCTACGTAGCTGCAGGTTGGTCGGAAGCTAAACTTAATGATGTAACTCAAGATGACGTTGTTGGCGCACGTGTTCGCCTTAAATACGTTTTCTAATTTGAGTTTATTATCGACTTTGTATGGTAGTTAGTTTAAATTTTTAAAGCCTATTTGGCTACAATACCGACCAGTTAACGGATCGTGTATTAATCCATAATCAATTCACTTGGTTATGGATTTTTTTATGCGTTAAGAAGTGGAACGAGCAGCAATACTCTTGTTAACACTCTTGTTAATACTTTTGCTAACACTCTTGCTGATACTAAAGCTGATGGGGGTTTGTTCGACCGCTTATGCCCAAACGTTTAATGCCTCGCGGTTCACAAGTCGTTTGGGGGGGAGGGGCGCTGAATTGACAGGATTTGAGCAAAGAGCAGTGCCTATTGATAGTTAATGCGTTATCAATAGGTGCAAGGTCTGTAGTTTGGCACACGATAGCGCTAGTGATAAGTGAAGTTGTAGCTCGTTTGATCACCAGCGAACCAATGCTAATCGTTTAAGATATGCGCTCTGCTATTAAGTAGCGCTTTATAACAATGGGCACTTTTCTTTAGCGTGCGAACTTGAGTCTGGTAGTCTACGTGCACTAAGCCAAAACGTTGTGAATAACCTTGCGCCCATTCAAAATTGTCCATTAAGCTCCAGGCGAAATAGCCTTTCACGACAACGCCTTCGCGGCTTGCTTGGTCGACCATTTGTAAATGTTGTTGCAGATAGCGGCAGCGTTGATCATCGTTGACCGTACCGTCGATTAGATGATCGTCGCAAGCGGCGCCGTTTTCAGTAATGAATATTGGCGGTAATTTGTAGCGCGTGTGTAGCCCGATTAACAGTTCATAAAGCGCAGGAGCGTGAATTTCCCAACCGATATGGGTGTGCTCAGCCCCAGTGTGTTTTTGGTCTACTTGTTGGAAGTCTTCGGCGCTGCCAGGCGTGCTCGCCTCTATCACATGGCGGGTATAAAAATTTATCCCTAAAAAATCAATGGCTACGCTAATCGCTTGCAGATCACCAGGGGCTGCCGTGGGTAATTCATCTGGGTAGAGCGCTTCAATAGACTCAGGATAGCAGCCTTGCATGAGCGGCTGAATAAACCAGTGGCTGTTGTAGTCGTTGTAAATATCAGTGGCTCGGAGATCTGCTGGTTTGTCGCTATTACTGTAACCAGGGGTAAAGTTTAGAACAATGCCCGCTTGTGCGGTTTGGGTGTGTTGACGAATAGCCTTAATGCCAAGGCCGTGGGCGAGCAATAAATGGTGCGCGGCCTGGAGGCCTTCTTTACGCGAGGTGTGTCCCGGTGCATGTACACCGTACTGATAGCCTAAATAGGCACTGCACCAAGGTTCATTGAACGTGGCGTAGGAATAAATTCTGTCTTTAAAGTGCTCGGCGATAACCCCGGCATAACTCACGAAGGCTGTGACGGTATCTCGACTAAGCCATCCGCCTCGATCTTCAAGGTACTGTGGCAGATCCCAGTGGTATAGCGTGACAAAAACTTTGATATTACGACGATTTAATTCATTAATAATATTGTCGTAAAACGCGAGGCCTTTGGTATTGATAGTACCGTCGATGTCGCTAATTATTCTAGGCCAGGCAATTGATAATCGGTAGGCATCTACGCCTAAAGAATCGATTAATTGGAGATCTTGTTGCCACAGGTGGTAATGATCACAGGCAATAGCACCATCATCAGCATTGAGTACTTTGCCCGGTTGCTGACAAAAAGTGTCCCAGATAGAAGGGCAGCGATTATCGGCGGTGTTAGCGCCTTCTATTTGAAAGGCAGCCGTTGCCACGCCAAAGGTAAAATCGGGTTGCATCAGTGCTGAGTGTTTGTCTAGCTTAAAAGTCATGTTTATTCCAATCCCATAATTAAGTGATCACCGGTGCTGAGAAAGCACACTAACCCAGCGTTGATCTTATTTAATTTACCCTACTGATAACAAGCGCATAAATTTAATGTCATTGGCTCTGTTGTACTAAAGAGTTGCCATTTGAACAGCAAGTCGCCGTAAATCCTTCACTACTACGGCGGACTTCCTCATGCCACAGGCATGAGGGTTCTACCTACGTTCGAGGCTCTGGCGCAGCATCCATGCTGCACAAGCTTGCTTTATCAAACACCAACACTTTCAATGTATTGCGAAGCTAGCTACATTAAAAGTGAACAGAGCCAATGTCATTGGTATTAATCCAAGTTGTTGCTATTGGTTTGTGGCGCTGGGCCGGTCGATTCACCAATGACAAGTTCGGCTTCCCATAGCTCTGTTAAAGGCGGGGAATTGGGGTTGTTTATTTGTTCGAGTAACATTTGCGCGCAACGTTTTCCTGCCTCTTTGATCGAAGAACGTGAAGCGGTAAAAAGCGGATTGACCTCATCGGCTGGCAGGAACGACAGCTGATCGTCGTGAATAACAATAGATACATCTTCGGCGAGCCGTAATCCGAGCTTTAACAGTGCGCGTTGCACCCCCATTGCAGTAATGACGGATGACACGAGAAAAGCAGTTGGCGGATTTGGCTGTTGCATGATCTCTAATGTTGCATGGTAACCGTAAGGTTCCATCATTTGTTCGCTACGCATGATGGTAGTGTCTGTCGGGATGCCTGCCAAGTTAAGCGCTTGCTCGTAACCTTGGCGACGGCGCACGGCAAAGTCCATGTATTCTAAGCCGTTAAGCAGGGCTATTCGCTGGTGTCCGAGCTTGAGCAACAGCTCGGTCGCATTTTTAAATGCGCGTCGGTTGTTGATGTCAAACCAAGAGTAAGCTTGTTCAGTGTTTTGCGCCCGGCCATGGACTAAAAAAGGGATGCCGAGTTCTTGCAACAGCGTGATACGACTGTCGTTTTCTTTAGGGCCGTGCAGAATAACACCGTCGACTGATTTATTAGACGCCATGTTCCGGTAGGCGGCTTCTTCGCCTTCGTCTTCCACCACGGTGACAGCCATGTGATAACCACTGCGCGACAATATCTCGCCAGTGCCGGCGATAAAGTCGGCGAATATAGGATTAATAATTTCTTGTTTGTTAATCGGAAGCACGTGGCCAATCGCCATCGATCTACCTGTAGCAAGGCTTTTAGCTTGGGTGTTCGGATGATAATTGTATTGAGCGGCCGCGCTTAACACACGATTACGGGTTTTCTCACTCACCTCAGGAAAGCCGTTAAGTGCTCTGGAAACGGTGGTCTGAGACAACTTTAAAATCTCAGAAAACTGTTTTAGATTCATGAAGCCTCCTAAGCTAACGCGTAAAACATGGCAGTAATAAATAACAAATAGAGCAGAATAATGCCTGTTTTCCAAAGCGCTTTCAATTAATTTTTTAAAATCGACATAAGAAAATTTTTCGTAAGATTTCTCGGGGCTAAATTGTTTGACTTGGTGGTAGAAATGCGAGATAGTCGAAAATCCAAAGCGCTTTGGAAAACTAAAATAATAATTCAAATTTACCATTCGAACAATTATAAAGAAGCTAAATTATTTATAAATTGGCTCGAATAAGAGGGAGATTTCATGAAACTTATTACTTATTTAACCGCTGCTACTATTGGTTTGACTTCAAATGTAGTGCTGGCAGAGTCGGATCTAAAATTTACACCGGGTGAAGATGCACGCTTTCACTGGGCGAGCTATGAAGCATTAAAAGACATTGATTTAAAAGGTGAAACTATTTCTGTATTTGGCCCCTGGTTAGGTGCCGATAAAGCGTTGCTTGAGAATGTTATTGTGTATTTCGAAAAAGCCACAGGCGCTACCGTTAAATATTCAGGATCAGATAGCTTTGAAGCACAAATTGTTATTGATACTGAAGCGGGCTCACCGCCAAACGTCGCTGTTTTCCCCCAGCCAGGTCTTGCTGCTGATTTAGCCGCTAAAGGTAAGTTGACGCCATTAAGTGCAGGCACAGCACAATGGGTTCGTGACAACTATGCTGCTGGTCAATCTTGGGTCGATCTTGGTACTTACAAAAATCGTCAAGGCAAAGAAGATCTCTATGGTTTCTTCTATAAGGCTGATGTGAAATCTCTGGTGTGGTATTCACCTGAAAACTTCGAAGATGCGGGTTATAACATTCCCACTTCGATGGAAGAGCTTATGATCTTGAGTGACAAAATTGTTGCAGACGGCGGCACTCCTTGGTGTATTGGTCTGGGTTCGGGCGGGGCGACTGGTTGGGTTGCTACTGATTGGGTTGAAGACATGATGTTGCGCACGCAATCGCCAACGGTTTACGACGAGTGGGTTACTAACAAAATTAAGTTCGATGATCCTAAAGTGTTAGCGGCTATCGAGGCTTACGGCTCGTTTGTACGTAATGATAAGTATGTTTCGGGTGGTGCTGGCACCGTGGCCACTACCGATTTCCGTGACAGTCCTAAAGGCTTGTTTTCGTCTCCACCTAAGTGCTACATGCATCGTCAAGCTTCATTTATCCCAGCCTTTTTCCCCGAGGGAACGATAGTGGGCGAAGATGCTGACTTCTTCTACTTCCCTGCATACGCGGCAAAGGATCTTGGTAAGCCAGTGTTAGGTGGTGGTACTGTGTTTGCAATCACTAAAGAATCAAAAGGTGCCCACGCATTTATTGAATTTTTGAAGACCCCGATTGCGCATGAGCTGTGGATGGCTCAAGAAGGTTTCTTAACACCGCACAAAGGTGTTAATACAGACACTTATGCCAACGCAAGCTTGAAAGGCATGGGCGATATCTTACTTAATGCGACAACGTTCCGTTTTGATGCGTCAGATCTGATGCCTGGTGCCGTCGGCGCTGGCGCTTTCTGGACCGGCATGGTTGACTATTCTGGTGGTAAAAGCGCTAAAGAAGTCGGTGCTCAAATCCAGAAAACTTGGGATACGATTAAGTAACTCCCTATTAGCGCTCGGTGCAATACCGAGCGTTTTCTTTTCTGTTAGATCAAATAACAATTCTATTGATATAAATTATTCACGGCGTGTCTTTTAAGGCATACCAACCGTTAAATTATAAGAAAAGGATAAATGATGGAACAGATGCTATTAGCACTGTTTACCGTGGTTGTTGGTGTTCTAGGCTGTATTGCCTACTTTGTGGGCAGTAACTACTTGCTGGATCTAATCTATCCAGCCACCGGTAAAAATTCAAACCACAATATTCAAAAATCATCTGCAATTCGCCCTTGGTTGTTCATGGGGCCTGCAATTGTTTTGTTGGTTGTCTACTTGGTCTACCCGGTAATAAACAGTATTTATCTTTCGTTTCACGGCCCCTCAGGTGACAAGTTTGTTGGCCTAGATAACTATATTTGGCTGGTCGGTGATGAGAAGTTTTTTGAGTCGCTAAAAAACAACATGCTGTGGTTAATTGTCGTGCCTGCTGCATCGACTTTTTTCGGCTTAATCGCAGCAACTTTGACCGATAGAATTCGCTGGGGAAATTTCGCTAAGTCTCTGATATTTATGCCGATGGCTATTTCTTTTATTGGTGCGAGTATTATCTGGAAATTTGTATACGACTATCGTGGCGATACCGCTGATCAAATTGGCGTATTAAACGCGTTGATTGTGCATTTTGGCGGTGAACCACAAGCTTGGATCGCGATGCCGTTTTGGAATTCATTTTTCTTAATGGTCATTCTTATCTGGATCCAGACGGGTTTTGCGATGGTGCTCTTATCTGCGGCGCTGCGCGGCATTCCAGAAGAGACGGTTGAGGCAGCTATCTTGGATGGTGCCAACCCTTTTCAGGTGTTTATGAAAATTAAAATGCCGCAAATGTGGAATACCGTCGCGGTTGTTTGGACCACCATAACCATTTTAGTGCTTAAGGTCTTTGATATTGTCATGGCGATGACCAACGGCCAATGGGGATCGCAAGTGCTAGCAAACTATATGTTCGACTGGATGTTCCGTGGTCACGACTTTGGTCGGTCAGCGACGATTGCCTTAGTGATTATGGTCTTGGTTCTGCCGGTAATGGTTTGGAACGTGCGCAACTTAAAGAACGAGAACTAATATGAATTCTATAGTCGGTAAAAACTCAGCCTTAACTTGGGCCGTTAATATCTCGGTAATCGTTTTAGTATTACTGTGGACCATTCCGTCCTTTGGCCTGTTAGTGTCATCGGTCAGAGATAAAGATCAATTAGTGGCAACGGGTTGGTGGACCTCCTTTTCAAGTCTTGAAAGTAATTTGATCAAACGTTCGGCACCGGCCGACGAGCAAAAGCATGTCGATAATCTCTATGTATTAAAAGGCAATGTATTTGGTGACAAAGCCGGCGAGGTCACAGCGTTTGGCTGGAACTCAAAATCGCCGACTGAGTTCACCCCTGGTGATACTGCGCAAATGCGTAAAGGAAAGTTACTAACGGTCAATGCTGATGGTAGCTATCAATTGAGCTCACCGATACCTCACACAAGTACGCGGGGCACGCGTATTTTTGTAACATCGGTTGAAGCGCCCATCTTTACGTTAGACAACTACTCCGAGGTGCTGTTTGCTGAGGGAATTGGCAAGTCGTTCTTAAACACGATGACCGTGACCATTCCCGCAACGATTATACCAATTTTAATCGCCGCATTTGCCGCCTACGCGCTGGCTTGGATGGAATTTCCTGGGCGTGCATTATTGTTGGCAATGGTCGTCGGTTTACTGGTAGTACCGCTCCAGATGTCGCTTATTCCATTGCTTAAACTTTACACCGATGTCGGAATTGGCAAGGGATACTTAGGCATTTGGCTCGCCCATACCGGCTTTGGCTTGCCCTTGGCTATTTATTTACTCCGAAATTATATTGCGGGTTTACCACGTGAAATTATTGAAAGTGCCCGTGTTGACGGTGCTAATGAGTTCAATATTTTCGTCAAAATAATTTTACCGCTGTCGTTCCCAGCATTGGCAAGTTTTGCGATTTTCCAGTTCTTGTGGGTATGGAATGATTTATTAATTGCCACGGTTTTCTTAGGGAATAACGAAGAGCAGTTAGTGATGACCGGACGTTTGAGAGAAATGCTGGGTTCACGCGGCGGTAACTGGGAATTGTTAACAGCGTCTGCGTTCGTTTCAATAATTGTACCTTTAATCGTGTTTTTCTCGCTACAAAAATACTTAGTACGCGGCTTATTATCTGGTTCAGTCAAAGGGGGCTGATGCAAATGACTTTAAATAAAAATATTCACCAATCATCGAACAACACTATAGAAAACAAAGCTGTAGAAAATAGCGCTGTAGCAAACAATATCGTAGCAAATAGTGAAAAAGATTGGTGGCGTGGAGCGGTTATCTATCAGATATACCCAAGATCGTATCAGGACAGTAACGGTGATGGCATTGGCGATATTAAAGGGATCATCAAGCGCCTGCCTTATGTTGCATCGCTCGGAGTTGATGCTATTTGGTTGTCGCCGTTTTTTACCTCGCCAATGTTAGATTTTGGCTATGACGTTAGTGATTACTGCGACGTCGACCCAATGTTCGGTAATTTAACCGATTTTGACGATCTGATGAGCGAAGCCCATCGCCTTGGCATCAAGGTAATGATTGATTTAGTGTTGTCGCATACGTCGGATCAGCACGCTTGGTTTGTTGAGTCGCGCCAAGATAAAACCAACCCTAAAAGCGATTGGTATGTTTGGGCTGACGCTAAAAAAGGTGACAACCTGACTGCTGAGCAGCAACTGCCGAGCAATTGGTTGTCGATTTTTGGTGGTAATGCTTGGCAGTGGGACGAAACACGTCAACAGTATTATTTGCACAATTTTTTAACCACTCAGCCTGATTTGAACTTCCACAATAAGGATGTTCAGGACGCGTTATTAAATGTGGCTAAATTTTGGTTAGACCGAAAAGTAGATGGCTTTAGACTGGATACCATCAATTTCTATTTCCATGATCAGCAACTGCGTGATAACCCGTTTTTACCGCCTGAACTGCGTAACGCAACCATTGCGCCAGAGGTTAATCCGTATAATCACCAAGAGCATATCTTTGATAAAAATCAGCCTGAGAACATTGCGTTCTTAAAACGTCTACGCGCGACCATGGATCTATATCCAAATATCGCCGCAGTCGGTGAAGTCGGGGACGATCAGCGCGGCATGGAACTGATGACACAGTACACGGCCGGTGATGATTTGATGCAGATGTGTTACGCCTTCGATTTTCTGTCACCAGAAACACTTAACGCAACGCGCTTTGCCGATGTGATCGGACGTTTCTCTGAGCACTCACAAGACAGTTGGTCTTGCTGGGCTTACTCAAACCATGATGTAGTTCGTCACGCCAGCCGTTGGCAGCTTAACGCTGACGCCCAAAAAGTGATGACGGCTGTCCTATTATCGTTGCAAGGTTCGGTGTGCTTGTACCAAGGTGAAGAGCTAGGACTTGGCGAAGCTGATGTCGGTTTTGACGATTTACAAGATCCGTACGGTAAGGAATTTTGGCCGAAGTTTAAAGGTCGCGATGGTTGTAGAACACCAATGGTTTGGACCGACACTGAAAAGAATGCTGGGTTCTCAACCGCGAAGCCTTGGCTGCCGGTTGATGGGGAGCAACAAGCAATTGCAGTGTCGATTCAAGAGGCTGACGAAAATTCTAGTCTTGCTCGTTATCGCAAGCTGTTAGCATTTCGTAAAACTCTACCTGCCTTAGTGAAAGGCGATATGAGGGATCTAAAGGTCAGCGGCGAAGTCTTGAGTTTTGTTCGTGTGACAGAGGACGAACAAGTGCTGTGTGCCTTTAATTTGTCTGATTCAACGCAAGTGATCAACCTTAGCAATGCAGCGAGCCTGGTAGAAATCACAGGTTTAGATTTCGAGTATCAGTTAAATGATAGCCAGTTAACGTTGGCCCCATGGCAAGCTTTTTATGCCAAGCATAACGATAAGTAACAGAGAAATATAAACAGTTAGCACAGCCTCGCTGGCGCGATCGGATGAAGGCTGTGCACTATATAATAAATAAAATAAAGAGTGGCGATATGGCAAATTTAAAATTGACAAATGCAACCAAAGTTTATAGCAATGTTCCCGTACTTACCGATATTAATCTTGATATCAAACAAGGTGAGCTCATTGTTTTTGTAGGCCCTTCAGGTTGTGGTAAGTCGACATTATTACGGATGATTGCCGGTCTTGAGCGCATCAGCAGCGGTACATTGGAAATTGATGGCGAGGTGATGAATGAAGTGCCGCCGGCCAAGCGTGGTATTGCAATGGTGTTTCAATCATATGCTTTATATCCGCACCTAACGGTACGTGACAACATGAGTTTCGCCCTCAAAATAGCGAAAATTCCGGCCGCTGAAATTGAGATTGCGGTGAATAAAGCGGCTGCGTCGTTACAGTTAACAGACTATCTCGATCGTTTGCCTAAAGCACTTTCTGGTGGCCAGCGTCAGCGTGTGGCTATTGGCCGTGCGATTGTACGCGATCCTAAGATTTTTTTGTTTGACGAGCCTTTGTCTAATTTAGATGCGGCATTACGGGTAGCCACCCGGATTGAAATTGCTCAACTGAAAGAAAAAATGCCTGACAGCACGATGATCTATGTAACGCATGATCAGGTCGAGGCAATGACACTGGCGACTCGTATTGTGGTGCTTAACAACCGCGGTATTGAGCAAGTAGGCACGCCACTAGAGCTTTATCAAAAGCCAGTTAATAAGTTTGTAGCAACCTTCATCGGTTCTCCCGCGATGAATATCTTGCCAGCGACGGTAAAAAGTAGCGGCGAACTAACCCAGTTAGCACTTGAAAACGGAGCGCAAGCGCAAGTGCCTATTGCCACTAATGACAGCGATGTTAACTTAGCGTTTGCAGTCGGTGCCCGCCCTGAAGACATGGTGATTACTGACAGCGATAACTACATCTTTAAAGGTAAGATAAGCTTCATTGAAGCGTTGGGAGAAGTGACGCTACTTTACTTTAACGTCACTAAAGACGCTGATCCGGTGATTGTGAAAATTCCTGGGATCCAGCAGCTAGCGCGCGGTCAGGAATTGAAATTTAGTGTTGAGCCTGACAAGCTGCAATTGTTTGATCAGAACGATCTATCTTGTAAATATCGTTAATATGATGCTATTGCCGTGCGATGATACGGCAATAGCTATTTATAATGCACTGTTCGAATCTGCCACAAAGCCACCACTAGCCCAGCCATATAGATATTCACCTTCAAGCTGTCACGTTGTTACACTGATGCCACTAGCAAGGGCATAATAGCTTCTTTTCTATTAGAGCAATGACTTGTCTTTTTTTCGGCGTTACCAGTGGTTTAGGCATGGATTTTTGTGTTATCGAAGACGTCGCTCAGCAAGTAACAGACTTTTTTGACGATAACGTTGATGGTTACGCTGGTGGCTTGATATTGACTTGATTGGGTCGGTAGGAAAAATAGCCTCAATAAAAAAGCCAATGACCTTGCCATTGGCTTTTTTTAGACAGCTTATTTAACTTAAAGCTAACTTAAAGCTAACTTAAAGCTTACTTAAGCAGAAGCATTGAGACCTTGCCAACGATAGTGGTTGTTGGCTTTTTTAGTTACTAAACCATCGCTTAACAATTGCTTGAAAATTTCGTCGGCCTGTTCAGGGGTAATTGCTAAATAAGCGCCAATTGCTTTTTTGGTGCAACTAGCATGCTTAGACTCAAGCGCCAAAATCGTCTGTTGATAAAGACTTAACGTTTCGGTAACCGGTCTGTCGTTGACTACTTGAGACTCAATTTGGTGATTGCTTAATGAATAAGGAACACCAATAAGTTCTGGCACGGCGCTGGTATCATCAATCGTGATGGGCTTGCGACGGCGATACTGATGGCAAAAACGTTGTTCTTCGCCGATTAGGCTGATAAAAAACGCGGCAAAGAAATCGAGCAATACCGACAAAAATACCACCAAAGCCAGTTGTGCTGTTTTAGCGTCGACCCCTAGTGAACCCGCGATACTGTCAATTAGACCAAGCACTGAACCTTGGCTAACAACGGGTAAACTGTCTCGGTCTGTGGCCAGTTGCAGTTGCTGTTGGCGCAAGGCATCATTTTCAAGCTGGATCCGTTTTAAGCCGGTCGCAATTAATTCTAATTCGATATATTTTTGCGCGGCTTGGTTATTGAGCATGATTTGCTGGTCAATCGCCGCAATTTGGCGGTTATAGCTATTGACTTTGCTTTGCCCAATATTGACATGATTCTGCGCTTTGTTGGTCGCGCTATTGATGCCGCCAATCGAGCCGCCAATCGAAATAGCGGCTAAAATGGTGTAGAAAACAAACGCCGAAAACGCGCCATAATAGTTACGGCGGGCTGTTCGCTCACCCACTTCAAACCAAGCAAAAAACTTACCCAGCTCAAAAATAATCGCTAGGCTACCAAATAGCACCATCATTAACGGGTCGTCATCAATTGAGAGAAACAACAACAAAGAAAAGAAAATGGAGGTCAATACTGACGCCGTTGTAAAGGCGTACACGGTTGACATGGCAAAAGTTGATTTAGGGTGTCTAACAGGGATATTTTCGTTGTAAAGCATAAAGGGTCTGCGTCTTAAAACTTGGCTTTGAGATAGTGTTCTGTTGGTTGTTTGAACAACTCAATAAGCGGGATAAATGTGATCCGCCAATGTCGGCGAAATAAAAGATAATCATACCCTATAACGGTCGTTAAACCTTAAAAAAGCACAGATTTGAGTGTCTATTGGCGGAATTTTATACGGAATTGGCTCGTGGTGGTTAAATATAAATCAATGGTCAATGAAATATAAAAAATTAGGCGTGATATGGGCTCAAGAATAAACTAAAGCCCGGTATTTATAATTTTAAACCGCGACAATTTGCGCTGGCGGCGATTCAATTGGGTTGCAACTATAGAGTTTTAGATGCAGGGGTATTAGATGCCGGGGTATTAAACAGACTAACGGTCGATAACGAATGATGATGGCTGCCATTAATTTCTTTGGTTGAATAAGAAAGGTAGAGTAAAGAATTGTTTTTCTGGTCGTAAATACGTCTGACTTTAAGGCTCTTAAACAAGATACTTAAAGATTCTGTAAAAATAATTTCACCATTTTTCGATAGATCAATATTTGCTAAGTCTGCAGCAGAAATGGGACCGGTTTGGCGGCAAGCAATGCTGGTATTTGACGGGTCAGAAAAATCAAAGTTCGCTTCAACATGAGTAATGTGACAAGTAACCCCAGGGATTTTAGGATCTTTTTTGGCATCAATAAATATATCTTTAGTGGTGAAAAGCCCCAAGCTTACTTTGCCGACATCTTCCGAGCAGCCGCTGGCTAAAAGTAGCAAGATTATTAGCAGGGGACTGAGCAGGTATTTTTTATTCATTGATATGACCTTAGTATTGTTAAAATGAAATAATTATACACAATATTGGTTTGAATTGGTTTGAACGCCAGTGACATAGCAAGTTAATGCGGCCTGTTTTATTGCTTGATAACCGTGGTCGTTAAGGCCAGCCGCCAGTAAAGAAGCATATTATATTTTAAATTTAATGATGTTTTGTCATGACAAATCAATTGCTAATTTTTATTTAGGGCAAAAAAGTCTATTTATACAAATATAAAGTCATTTGTTTAACAGACTTACCCTAAGGTAAACCAAGATTTAGTTAATTTTCTATTGACGTAATGGTCAACATTAAGTTAATTTAAACGTATGTTTTATTTCGCCAAAAGATTTGGCTAATTTTTGAAGGTAAAGGATAGTATTTATGAAAATTCTTGTGCCGATTAAACGCGTTGTTGATGCTAACGTCAAAGTACGTGTTAAATCTGATAATACAGATGTTGATTTAAGCAATCTTAAGATGGCTATAAATCCATTTTGTGAAATTGCGGTTGAAGAAGCAGTTCGCTTAAAAGAAGAGGGCGTAGCTACTGAAATTATTGTTGTAACTGTAGGCGAGAAAGTTTGTCAAGAGCAGTTAAGAACTGCTTTGGCACTTGGTGCTGACCGTGGCATTTTAATTGAGACTAGTGAAAAAGTTCAGCCTTTAACTATTGCTAAATTATTGAAAAAAGTTGTTGAAATTGAACAACCTTCAATTGTCCTTATGGGCAAGCAAACTATCGATGGTGATAACAACCAAACTGGCCAGATGCTTGCGGCGTTAACGGGCATGGGTCAAGGTACTTTTGCTTCAGAAGTTAAAGTAGAGGGTGACAAAGTATTAGTTACTCGCGAAGTTGATGGCGGTCTTATGACGGTTGAACTTGGCTTGCCAGCAGTAATAACTACCGATTTACGTTTAAACGAACCGCGTTATGCATCGTTACCTAATATCATGAAAGCTAAACGTAAGCCGATTGATGTTAAAACGCCGAGCGACTTTGGTGTTGAAGTAACATCAGGTTTAGAAGTGGTTAAAGTTGAAAACCCAGCGACACGCAGCGCTGGTGTGATGGTTGAATCAGTAGATGAGCTAATCGCTAAACTACGTAACGAAGCGAAGGTGATCTAATGACTATTTTAGTAATTGCAGAACATAGTAATGATGAAATAAAAGCTGACACAGCTAAAGTAGTTGCAGCAGCAAGTGCTATCGGTGGTGACATTACAGTATTAGTTGCTGGTGCCAATTGTGATGCCGCGGCACAAGCTGCAGCGTCATTAGCGGGTGTTAGCAAGGTATTAGTTGCTGATAATGCCTGTTACGAGCACCAACTTGCTGAAAACGTTAGCTTGTTAGTTGCTAAAATCGGTAAAGACTACAGCCACATTCTAGCAGCAGCTTCAACAACGGCTAAAAACTTTTTACCGCGTACTGCTGCTTTGTTAGATGTTGCTCAAATTTCTGATGTTATCCGTGTTGATAGCAGCGATACTTTTGCTCGTCCGTTTTATGCCGGTAACGCCATTGCAACGGTTAAAAGTAGCGACAGCATCAAAGTGATGACTATTCGTACTTCAGTATTTGACGCAGTAGCGGCTACTGGCAGTGCGTCAGTTGAAGCATTAGACATCGTAACAGAGTCTGGCTTAGCAACGTTTGTTAGCGCTGAAATGACTAAATCTGAACGCCCTGAGCTTGGCAGTGCCAAGATCATTGTGTCTGGCGGTCGTGGTATGCAAAACGGTGAAAACTTTGCAATGCTTGAAACGCTAGCTGACAAGTTAGGCGCTGGTGTTGGTGCTTCTCGCGCCGCAGTTGACGCAGGTTTTGTACCAAACGATATGCAGGTTGGCCAAACAGGTAAGATTGTTGCACCAGACCTTTATATTGCCGTTGGTATTTCAGGCGCAATTCAGCACTTAGCGGGCATGAAAGACTCTAAAGTTATTGTTGCTATCAACAAAGATCCTGAAGCTCCAATTTTCCAAGTGGCCGATTACGGCCTTGCAGCAGACTTGTTTGATGCAATTCCAGAGCTTAACGAAAAGTTATAATTTGGTAGCACTCTCGGATCTCTATTCGAGAGCGTTTTAACCAATGCAACGGCTTAAACGTTTTAAGCTAGGGCATTGGTTATTGCTATGTTTAATACCACTGGGCTCCCTTTTTTTTGTTGGGGGGCCAGATACTGCGTCACTCCCCTCTGTTCGTTCTTTTTGGAATTTTGGTCATATTGTATTTTTCTTCCTATTGTCGGTAGGGTATGCAATTGTCAGACCTTTTAAATCAAGCCGTCAAATTATTGTTTTTGTAGCCGCTGTGCTGCTTATCAGCTTATTGATTGAATTTACCCAAAGTTTTGTAGGTCGTCACTTTAGCTTGATGGATGTCTTGCGTAATTTGACTGGCTGTGTAATTGGCTTGTTTTTGCGCGCACGACCATTGTTACCCGTAGCCATTTTTAGTGTGTTTTCGTTTGTTTTTGTCGTTGAGATCTATGGATTAAGCTTGACCATTTTTGGCGATATTAAGCAGCAAAATCGCGGACCAATTATTGAAGATTTTGAATCAGGCTTGCTCGTTGAGCGTTGGCAAGGCGCGGTTGTCGCCTCTGAACTCTATGTGTTATCAGGCCAATATTCAGGTAAGGCAGTTTTTTCGCCCGGAAAATATCCGAGTATCCATCTAAGCCCGCTGTTAAAAAATTGGACTGGTTATGATGCATTTGAAATCAATGTTTTTGTACCCGGATACTCAATATTGTCGCTTAACGTTCGATTGCACGATCAAATACATCACCAGAACCAAGCAAGAATTTATGGCGATCGCTTTAATCGTAATGTACAGATTGAACCAGGCTGGAATAAATTGACGCTGCCACTAAAAGCTATCCTCGAAGCACCTAATGGCAGGTCGATGGATTTGACCAAAATGAGCCAACTCAGTTTCTTTTTTGTTGATTTGAAACAGACTCAGCAACTCTATTTTGATGACATTCGATTGGTTAATTTTAACTAGGGCGCGATAACAGATACAACTTTTCTTCAACTTCTGCTCCAACTTCAGTGACAAGCTGGTAATTTTTTTAACTGCGTTGGCAATTGCGTTGGTCGTAGCGTTGATAGTTGCGGCAATGATAGGTCTGATCATTCATGCAATGAATTTAACCCTGATACTATCTGCTTTATGAATAGGGTATAATTGTTTCTTTTTTTCAAGAGTATCTGTCTTGGCTCAGCTCTATTTTTACTATTCAACGATGAACGCTGGTAAGTCGACCTCGTTACTACAATCTGCTTATAATTATCAAGAGCGCGGTATGCGTTCGGTAATCTTTACCGCCTCAATTGACGATCGTTACGGTGCTGGTCGGGTTAGTTCGCGGATTGGCCTAAGCCAACCTGCTGATGTGTTTTCACGTAGCTGTGATTTATTCACCATTATTGACCATAAGCTCAAAGAAGGGCCAATTCATTGTATCTTGTTTGACGAAAGTCAGTTTTTAACCAAAGAGCAAGTTAAACAGCTGGCGCGAGTGGTGGATGAGCTTAAAATTCCCGTGCTTTGTTATGGTTTACGGACTGATTTTCTCGGTGAACCATTCGAAGGCAGTCTGTATCTATTATGTTGGGCCGATAAGTTGGTTGAATTAAAGACCATTTGTCATTGTGGCCGTAAAGCCAATATGGTGGTTAGAACCGACGAGCAAGGAAACGCGCTTAGTAGTGGTACTCAAGTTGAGATTGGCGGTAACGAACGTTATGTGTCAATGTGTCGCAAGCATTTCACCCAGCTAATAGGTTCGTAACCTACTGACTTCGTTAAAATTGGCACGAGCAAAGAGCGCTCCTGCCAGATTTTTTTCGATTGAGACTATTCGGTTATAAGATGAACTTCTTGGCTTCGCGTTTAAATAAAGGTAATTCACGGATCGCATGACCACAAGTTAAACGGGTTTTATCATCAAGGCTTTCGCCATAACTGCACAAAATTAACCGATCTTTATGCTCTTTATTGAATTTCTTGTCGATAAAGTCGACTAATTCCTGTTGGCTTATTTCATTAAGCTGGTCGGCAATTCGTTGGCGGTAATCGAATTGATAATCGCGGTTACCAATACAGAGCCAGTAGCGCTGAGCCCTTGCTCTGGAACTGGTGTCTGGTGTTTGTACTTGGGTGAGCAAACCGGTTAAACCTTGTTGCCACTGTGCTGAAGACATCTCACTGATAAATCGAGAGAAATCACTTAGTACTTGATCTATGGCGGCCACCAGTTGATAGGGCGCAGCGACATTAGATTGAATGTAAAACATGATGCCAGGGTGGCGGTTGATCGGAATATACGAGGTACCACAGAGGTAGCCTAATTGTTGTTTTGTTCTTATTTCAGCAAAAAATTCGGCTGAAATAAAGTGATTTAATAAGCTAAATAACGCAATTTTCTTACTGTCAGCCTGAGCCGATTGAAAATACATGATCACGGCCGAGTCAGTGCCGTGACTGGTGAATTCTCGGGTCAACGTGCCACGGTTATTAATGTCGACAAGCTGACGTTGAACTTCATCGATTGGCTTGGCAATAGCAGATATTTGTTGATGAATACTATGGCCAAAATGTTCAACTTCACTGCGCTCCCAATCGCCATGGACATAACATTCTAAATGCACATTTTGATATAACGAGCGAATAAACTGTAACAGCTCACTTAAACTAATACTGCGTAATTCTTCAAGTAATTGACTGTTTGGGTACTGCTTTGGTTGTAATACCACGCTTAAGCCACGAAACAGCCGATTAATCGGTTTGGCCATTTCAGCATTTTGCCATGAAATGATCAGCTGTTGTTTTATTTCGTTAAAGCGATTTTGGTTAAAATTACGCTGGCGAATTTGTGTTATTAACATCTCAAAGAATAAAAATAGCTTGGGGGTATAACCACTAACATGCATTGTGACTCCCGCCTGATGGGAGTAGATGTCGTAATGTAGCCCAGCAATTTCTGCCGGATAAGTCATTTCAGCCAAATCATCATGTAATATTTCAACATAAAGTTGGCACAAGGCTGCTACCCTAACACTGCTGCCCGCAAAATCACTGTCGATCGCAGTATAGATGTCACCTTTGGGCACTTCATATTCTTGTTCTGTATAATGCCACAGCCTAATCCCTTGCTTTTTGATCAGTACTTCTGGCACCGGGTTATGCTGTTTGGTTGGCCGAAATACTAACCGTTCGACAATAAAGGGATTGGCAAGCGGCAGCGATATGTCAGGGTTTCTGCCTATGTTAAGCCAGCGCTGATGATCTTGTGTTGTGATGGCTCTGGTTAGGTATGGCGTTTCGTACCAAGGGGCTACTTGATCGGTGTGCTGATTTTTTGCGACCACAATTAAACGTAAATTTTGTGGCGTCATTAGGTCTATACACTGTTTTATCAACCGTGGTTGATAGCTTTCCATCGCGTAGTCGCCAAAGATAATATCGGCAGCGTCATAGCGAAACATGTTGATCACTAAGTGGCTGGTTAACTCTAATGGGCTGACCGGATCTTGAAAATCAAAAGCTGCATTAAAAATACTGTGCTTCTCATTGTAACGCCACGAGTCAATGCCCTCGGTTTCAATCAATTTTAAGTAAGAAAAAACCAGACCAATAACTAAGTCTTGTTGTTCAAGGCCAAGTTCGGTAAGACTTAAGCTAATGGCAAACTCTTTGTAGTTGTAACCAGAGATGCCGGCACCAGCGGATAAATGGTTGGCTAAGCCCTTATTCTTTAGACATGAAAGTAAGCTGCCTTCACTTTCATGCCCTAATAGATAAGCAATATAGGAAAGTGGTTTACTTTTATACCAATGTTGTACCACTGGCATCGAAAAATTGAGGGTTATTTTTTTAATATCTTTATCAGGTAAAATTCTAATTTCAATATTTTTTTGGTCGGGCAGGGTAATATCAACCAGCGGGAAGTAAGCCGTTAAGCCACGATTTTCAACCAGGCTAAAATATTGCTTGGCAATGACTGCTAGTTGGTCTAAGGAATGGTGTGAGCACAACACCAAATTCATTTTAGACGCGCAATATTGTTGGCTATAAAATTGTGTCAGTAATTGCTCTAGTTGACCAGGGTCATCGTTGAGCAAGGTTTGTTTATTACCGACTGAAAATTTATGAAAAGGGTGAGCAGGGTTAACGGTTTCTTTTAAAGCCGCTAATACTCGGCGGTTTTCGTCTTTAAACTTAAGTCTAAATTCCGAATCGACAGCACTAATCTCATTGCTAATAGCCTGGCCATCAAGCGATGGGCTTATAAAAAACTCACTAAATCGGGCTAATGCAGACTCAAAATGGTCGTTTTTAATGCAAAAAAAGTAATTAGTGAATTCACTACTGGTCCAGGCATTATGCTGGCCGCCGTGAGTACGAATAAAAGATTGATACTCATTACTGTCGGGATATTTTCGGGTGCCTAAAAATAACATGTGCTCAAGTAAATGAGCTAAGCCTTGCGAGTCTTCGGGATCGTTGAAGTGCCCGACATTAACAGCCAGTGCAGCAGAAGCTGACTCTGTTGTACTATCCGAAATCAACAAAACAGTTAATTGGTTGCTTAGTGTTACTAAGCGATACTGCTTATTGTCGTGGGCAGAACTAATCAAGGCAAGTCTCAAAACCAAGGAACAATATTTATTATTATCGATTTATCTGGTAATTAGCAATGGTTGAGCCGGCTTTAATGAGCATAAATAACCAGAGTGGTCATTTACTGAACAGTAACCAGCTGAAATATTACAATTTATTAGTTCTTGTATAAGACTTTTAGCCAATTTTTTAATTAATAAAATTAAGAGACTATTATAAAATATAGAGCTAACGCTGCAAAAATGTTATCTCGGGCAAGGTAGGAAGGAATGCACAATGAAATTGTATATTATGCGACACGGTCAAGCGGAAACGGTGGCGCAATCAGATAAAGACCGTTGTCTCAGTCAAACAGGGATAGATCAAAGTGAGGCTGTGGCCAAATGGCTTGCTCAGCAAGATACCCAATTTGATATCAGTTTTGTGAGCCCATATATTCGTGCGCTGCAAACGCATCAAGAGGTCATTAAATGGCTAGCACCACCGACTTTTCATTATGTTTTAGATGAATTAACCCCTGAGTCTGATCCTGCCAGCAGTGGTGATAGTTTACTCGCCTATTGCGCCGAGCATAATGCCAGCTGTGCATTGGTGGTTTCGCACTTGCCGTTGGTGGGATTGTTGATATCCGATTTGTGTCCAGGCATTGTGTTACCGAGTTTTTCGACCTCTTCTGTTGCCTGCTTAGAAATTGATCTTGAAAATTGGCGCGGCACGTTACTTTGGCATAAAGATTATCAGCATGTTAGTGCCAAACAGGCACTCTTATAATCAGGTTTAAAAGCGAGTAATACTGGGTACTATAAACCGTGGTATTAATCGCAATGAATAGAGATGTCATACACCTGATGTTATGCGGTTATGTCCTCGTCAGGTTGTTCTAGCAAGATGAGTAACGCCCCTTGACCGCCCCATTCGAGTGGTGCTTGGTGAAAAGCTAACAAATCTGGATATTGTGCCAACCAATAGGGCGTACGTGACTTTAGTATGCCACTGCCAATGCCATGGATAATACAGCAACATTGTACCCGTTGTTTTTTACACGCTTGAAATAACGCTAAAATTTCTAGCTTGGCCGCTTCTTGGTTTAAACCGTGTAGATCTAAAATCAATTCAGGGTAATAATCACCCCGTCGTAATTTTTTTAGTTCATATTTTTCTACCCCATCAGCGCAAAACCGCATTGGGCCAGAGTCAGGTAAGTGCGGTTGATATCCGTCCGAAAAATAAAACAACGCTTGTTTTTCTTGTAATTTTTTATGTTGCTTAACCCGAATAGATTTTGGTTGTCTTAATTCAACTTTGTCTTGCACCATTGGCTTAACACCGTCTAGTGAGAGTAAATCGGCCATTGATTCAGTTTTATTGTTGGTCATCGTTGTATCAGAGTTCCTGCTGTTGGTAGATATAGGCTAATCAAAGGCGTTTATGGCTACAAGTATATCGGCTATGTTGGGAAAATATCCAAGCACTTAGTTCGTTGAGCTCATTAAGTTAGTTAACCTGAGTTCTGTTAAAAGAGCGTTATTGGGCAAATTCGCTTATCCGGTACTCAGGTTAGTCATTTTAAATGGTTTTAACTCATTTCACAAAGCTAAAGCTTAGGTTACAATGCTGGGTCGATTTAGTAGGAGATGTATTTTTTGGAAACCCCGAGTTTAGAAGCAAATAGTTTAGCAGCCAATAGTTTGCAACCAGCAAGTATTGTAGAGGCTGTTGATGAGTTACGTACAATTAATGATTTATTACGCTGGGGTACCAGCCAATTTAATCAGGCCGAGATTTTTTATGGCCATGGCAGTGATAATGCCTGGGATGAGGCCGTTCAATTAACCATGCATGCGCTTTGTCTGCCAATCGACAGTCCGGTTAATATTACGTCGGCGCGTGTTACGCGATCGGAGCGAGCAGCGGTTATCGAGCTTTTTACTCGCCGAGTTAACGAGCGTTTGCCCGTGGCCTATTTAACCAACGTTGCTTGGTTTGCAGACCGCCAATATTATGTTGATGAACGAGTGTTAGTACCACGTTCACCGATTGCACAGCTTATTAATCAGCGCTTTGAACCCTTTCTTGCGGGCAAACCGGTGTTTCGTGCATTAGATTTATGTACTGGCAGTGGCTGTATCGCCATTGCTATGGCTCATGAGTTTGAGCAAGCAGAAGTCGATGCGATTGATATTTCGGCAGACGCTTTAGATGTGGCCACGTTTAATATCTTTAATCATGGGGTTGATGATCGCGTTATCCCGCTTGAATCTGATTTAATGAATGAAGTTTTACGTGAAAAGTATGACTTAATTGTGTCAAATCCACCGTATGTTGATCAAGAAGACATGGACGGATTACCGCAAGAGTTCATTCATGAACCAGAGTTAGGACTTGCCGCAGGTTTTGATGGCTTGGATTTGGTTAAGCGAATTTTGGTTGATGCCACCGATTGTTTAACCGATGGCGGAATTTTAGTCGTTGAAGTGGGTAACTCTCAAATCCACGTTGAAGCACAGTTTCCACAAGTGCCATTTCATTGGGTTGAGTTTACCCAAGGTGGCCACGGTGTTTTCATTTTAACAAAACAACAGTTAATTGAGTCGCGCGATGTATTTAAGGCTGCTTTATTAGCATTAAAATAACGCGACAATAAAAGTTGGGTTAGCCCAATTGTTGGTAAGAATATAAGGAACAGGTATGTCAGGTAATAGTATTGGTAAGTTATTTAGTATCACAACCTTTGGTGAAAGTCATGGGATCGCACTGGGTTGCACCATTGATGGGTGCCCACCGGGTATAGAGTTAAGTGAGTCTGACCTACAGGGTGATTTAGACCGACGCAAGCCTGGCACCTCAAAGTTTACTACGGCACGACGAGAAGACGACAAAGTTAAAATTTTGTCAGGTGTATTTGAAGGTAAAACTACCGGTACGCCAATTGGGCTGTTAATTGAAAATGCTGACCAGCGTTCTAAAGACTATGGCAACATTAAAGACCAATTTCGTCCGGGTCATGCCGACTATACTTACCAACAAAAATATGGCATCCGCGATTACCGTGGCGGCGGTCGTTCTTCGGCGCGTGAAACCGCGATGCGTGTTGCCGCTGGCGCGGTAGCAAAAAAATATTTAAAGCAGCAGTTTGGCATTGAAATTCGTGGTTACTTATCACAAATCGGCGATATTAAGATTGAAAAAGTAGATTTCGATTTAATTGAAACCAATCCATTCTTTTGCCCAGACAGTGACAAGCTTGAAGCGATGGAGCAATTGATCCGCAACCTTAAAAAAGAGGGCGATTCGATTGGCGCTAAGGTTACTGTTGAAGCGCATAACGTGCCAGTTGGTTTAGGCGAGCCTATTTTTGACCGACTTGATGCTGAATTAGCCCATAGTTTGATGAGCATTAATGCGGTTAAAGGGGTTGAAATCGGTGATGGTTTTGCTGTGGTCAGTCAAAAAGGCTCAGAACATCGTGATTTGATGACTAAAGAGGGCTTTTTATCGAACCATGCTGGTGGCGTACTTGGTGGCATATCTTCTGGTCAGCCGATTGTCGCTCATATTGCGATGAAACCAACGTCGAGCATCACTAAACCCGGTCCGAGTGTTGATAAACATGGTACCGAAATTGAATTAGTCACTAAAGGACGTCACGATCCCTGTGTTGGTCTGCGAGCGGTACCAATTGCCGAAGCGATGATGGCTATTACGTTGATGGATCATTTATTGCGTCACCGGGCTCAAAATTATGATGTTACCTTAACGACTCCTGCGTACAGCATGGCACCACGCTAAGTTCGTGGCAGTTAGCTTGCCTGCACCTAGCCAGCGTTCGGCGCTTGCTGGGTGTTATTTTTTCTTCTTTGCGTTATTAGGTCTGATAGTTCCCTATTGGGGCTTATTTCTTAGTAAGCAAGGTTTTAATTCAGCCCAAATTGGTGAATTGCTCGCGGTGTTTATGGCGACACGTATTGTCATGCCAACGTTGTGGGCGATATTAGCTGATCGCTCTGGCGAACGGATTCAGGTTGTGCGGCTCGGATCATTGTGCTCGTTGGTGCTATTTTTAGGCTTCTTTTATCAAGGCGGATATTGGTGGTTGGCACTAATTCTTGGGCTATATGCCTCGTTTTGGAGCGCTATATTACCGCAACTCGAAGTGATTACTTTAGCTAGCTTAGGAAAAAACAGCCAAGATTATAGTAAAATCAGAATGTGGGGCAGCCTTGGTTTTATCGTCATAGTGACATTAGCTGGCGTGATTTTTGATCACTTTGGCGTGCAATGGATTATTCCACTGGGTGTTGGTTTATTGGCCATGTTAGTGCTGACTTGTTTTTCGATTACCCATTGTGAGCCGCCTGAACCTCTAAGCCAAGAGATTTCAATTTGGCAGCTCCTAAAGCAACCTAATATTTTGTTATTTTTTGCCGCAAATCTGTTGCTGCAAATTAGTCATGGCCCTTATTACAACTTTTTTGTGCTGTATCTTAATGACCATGGTTTTAGCGAAACCACTGCTGGTTTACAAATTGCACTTGGTGTTGCCGCTGAAATCGTTATTTTTGGCTGTTGTGCCACGTTAATTCGCTGGTTTGGCGCCAAGCAATTGTTGTTATTAAGTATGTTGCTTACGGTATTGCGTTGGGCATTGATGCCATGGGTTATCGACAATATTTGGTGGCTTAGTGTGACTCAGTTATTACATGCCGCTAGTTTTGGTTCGGCCCATGCTGCTTCGATGGTGTTTGTTCATCAGTGGTTTAAAGGTAAATATCGTGGTCGCGGTCAAGCATTGTATGCGTCTGTTGCATTTGGCATTGGTGGCACCATTGGTGCATTGGGCGCCGGATACTTATGGCAACAAGGCATGGGATCGACCCAAACGTGGTTGTTTGCTTCGGCGGCGGCGGGGCTGGCATTTTTAGCCGTTTGCCTGATACAATTGCCCGCAATAAAGACCTCAGTTACTGCGCCTGACGGAAATACCTAGATGCAACATCGTTACCAAGATTTAATCGCTATTTTTAACCGTGCTTTTTTAGACTCACACAACACCGAGTTAGTTAAAGGTGATGATGAACCAATTTATTTACCCGCTGATGCCAAGCGGCAACACCATCAAATTGTGTTTGCACACGGCTATTTTGCCAGCGCATTGCATGAAATTTCACACTGGCTGGTAGCCGGCGACGCCCGGCGCTTACTGGAAGATTTCGGCTATTGGTATTGTCCCGACGGGCGCGACCAAGCCACTCAGCTGAAATTTGAACAAGTAGAAATAAAACCGCAGGCGATTGAGTGGGCGCTGGCAACAGCCTGTGGTTTTAAATTTAATGTCAGCAGCGATAATCTCGATGGCTGGCAAAGTGACCGAGTACAGTTTCAGCAGCTTGTTCATTACAAAGTCCTTGAGTTAGTTACGCAAGGATTTAATCAACGGACAACAATGTTGCTAAAGTGCTTGGCCGATTTTTACCATACTGGTCCGCAGACTGCGAGCAGTTTTGATTATCTGCCGAGCAAGCCTGAGTTTTTGGAGAGTTTATGAGTTTAACCATTGGACTGATTATTAATCCTGTTGCTGGTTTGGGTGGTTCTGTTGCGCTAAAGGGCAGCGACAATGTTGCTGAGCTTGCGCTTGAACGTGGCGCCAGTGCTAAAGCAAATGAAAGAGCAATTCAAGCGCTGAGTATTTTACAGCCGTACAGTGATAATCTGTTAGTGATTACAGCACCTAGCTTAATGGGCCAAAGTTTATGCCAATCATTAGGGTTTAAGCACCAAGTGGTGACAGGTGATGGCAGTGAAAATGTCACCGCTGATCTACTTAATACCAGTGAGCAAGACACCATTAATGCTGCGCTGGCGATAAAAGAGCAGGGTGTTGATTTACTGGTTTTTGTTGGCGGTGATGGCACTGCGCGCAACATTTATTGTGCGGTTGGTGACGATTTTCCGGTGCTGGGCATTCCGGCTGGGGTAAAAATTCATTCCAGTGTTTATGCGGTGACACCGGTAGCGGCAGGTAAAGTTCTTGAATTGTTGATAACCAACCAATTAGTGACCTTAATGGACGCTGATGTGATGGACATTGACGAAAACTTATTCCGTCAGGGCCAAGTCAAGGCGCGTCGCTACGGCGAAATGCAAGTTCCTGCTGAATTAAGATATATGCAAGCCGTTAAAATGGGTGGTAAAGAGTCAGACGAATTAGTGTTGGCTGATATTGCTGCTGATGTCATTAATCAAATGGATGAGCAACTCTTTGTGATTGGCTCTGGTTCAACTACTGAATTTTTGATGGCTGAGTTAGGGTTAGAAAACACCTTGCTTGGCGTTGATTTAGTCCATGATCAACAGTTGGTTGCTAGTGATGTCACCGAGGCACAATTGCTGGCGAAAATTTCGAATTTCTCACAAGTTAAATTAGTGATTACCTTAATTGGTGGTCAGGGCCATATTTTTGGTCGTGGGAACCAGCAGCTTAGCCCCCAGGTTATTCGCGCTATTGGCCGCGAGAACATTATTATCATCGCGACAAAAACCAAACTAGAGGCACTTAATAACCGGCCATTGATTGTGGACACCGGCGATAGTGAATTAGATAACGCGCTAGCTGGTTATATAAAGGTAACCACTGGCTACAACGATTACGTGATGTATCAAATACAAAATCCAGAGAGGGTAGTTTAATGCAGTTAGAACAAGTTGAAATAACCATTAATGATTTTATTTCGTTGATTGTCGAACAAGGCAGCGATGACCAAATGTTTGCTAGTGGTTATTTACAAGGCCACCTTGACTTAATATTGCAAGGTTGTTTACAACAAAAACAGAGCTTTGAACAGTTTTTGGGCCAGATGGAGCAAAGTTTAAATAAGGCTTATTTGAGTAATGAATTAGCCCAACCAGATCGGTTATTAGTACAAAACTGTTGGTTACAATTGCAAAGTGAGTTTTAATATAATTAACCAGCAGCGATGTTGATCAGTTAATGACTGTTTATTTGGCCAAATATTGAGCGCTAAGTGGTGGTCGTTACAGCAAGTGCAGAGAATGATTAGGTGTATATCGAGAAAAATTAATCAATACTCAATGTAGTTGGGTAGAAAAGTTGTAGTAAAAGTTTTTATAGTAGTAAATTGGTTAGGAATATAGAATAAATGGTAAAATTGAGCTTTAAAAATAAGCTGTTTGCACTGACGTTTTGTGCAATAGGCGCTTGTGCTATTGCGATCGTGGCTCTGACCATGACCGAACATGCTCGATTGGTTAAATTAAACTCAACCGCCGATTTGACGGCATTGAGCCAAAATACCGCAGAAGATTTGTTACAGTATCTCGCGTTAGAAAATCCCGATGAGTTAGCTATTACCAGTGCTATCCTTAAATTCGAACGTTATAGTCATATCAAGTCAACTCAGGTGTATGATCACAAATTTAACCTTGTTGCACAATTTATCAATCCGCAGGCTTTCACTGGCCTAGTTAAGTTACCGAAAACCCGGACTAAGGCCGAGCTTAACCCGGGTATTGTTCAACATGACAATGAAACGACAACTATTACGCTTATTGGTGATGATAAGTTCGAATTAGGCTATCTGGTGGTGGTACTCGACTTTACCGAACAATTAAGCGCCAGCGAACAACAATTTTACAATCAGTTAATCCCCTTAGTAATCATAGTTTTAGTGCTTACATTTATATTGGTTCATTGGTTGCAATCTGATTTAATCAGGCCGCTGCTTAGCTTAAGTCAAATTGTCGATAGGGTACGAAACACGTCAGACTACAGCCTGCGGTTTGGCCACCGAGGCTCTGATGAAATAGCGCAACTGGGTGCTAATTTTAACGAAATGTTAAGTACCATCGATCAGCAAAATAAACTCACGGTTGCACACAACCTTGCCTTAGAGAAACAGCAAAAATCATTAGAATATCTTGCTAATTATGATCAGCTAACTAAATTACCAAACCGCAAGTTATTTCAGGAATTGCTCAAGCAAGAGCTTAGTCGTTTACGGCGTGACAAAACTGAGCTAGCAGTGATGTTTATTGACCTTGATGATTTTAAAATGGTTAATGACACGTTAGGCCATCAAGTCGGGGACTTATTGTTACATGCAGTGGCAATAAGACTGCAAGAGCAGCTGCGTGATTGTGATATTTTAGCCCGACTTGGTGGTGATGAATTTGTCATAGTTACAACCGGTTTAGTTAATGAAATTCAGGCAATTACTGTTGCTGAGCGTATTTTAAAAGAGTTTAAGGCGGCATTTTCCATTGAAAAATGGCAAGTAGGTTCAGGCTTGAGTATTGGCATTGCGTTTAGTGATGGCGATAAGATCGATCTTACCTCACTGATTAGTAATGCCGATTTAGCCATGTATCGTGCTAAAAATTCGGGGCGTGGTTGTTATGCTATTTACGAAGACGAAATGCAAAGTAATCAGCATCGGCGGCTTAACATTGTTAATGAGCTTGAGAGCGCGCTAGCCGGGGATGAATTTGAACTTTACTATCAGCCCAAGGTTTGTCCGTACCGTGGTGTGGTCGGACTGGAAGCGCTGATTCGGTGGAATAGCCGATTTGATGGTTTCATTTCTCCTGCTGAATTTATTCCTATTGCTGAGCACTGCGGCAAGGTTCATGATATTACCTGTTGGGTACTTACGCGCGGTTTTGCTCAAACTGAAATTATTAATCAACAAGGCGGCTTAAACTTAGTTTGTTCGTTTAATATTTCAGCCCATGATATAACCAAGAAAGGCTTTATTGACTTTATCCGTAATCTTTTGAAACAGCACCAATCAATCTCAAATCAGGTTGAATTTGAGGTGACGGAATCATCTTATATTGAAAACTTCGAAACAGCGCATGCCTTTTTTGAAGAGATAGAGAAGCTAAATTGTAATATTGCCCTGGACGATTTTGGGACCGGATATTCCTCGTTAAGTTATTTAACCCAAATAAAGGCAGATATCCTAAAAATTGATCAGCAATTTGTCCGTAAAATGTTTGAGTCGGAGCGAGAGCGGCTGATCGTCGATGCCATTATTAACTTAGCGAAAAACCTAAAATTAAAAATCTGTGCAGAAGGGGTCGAAACTATCGAGCAATATCAATACTTATCCGATCTTGGATGTGACCAAATACAGGGATATTATTTTTCGCCGCCAGTACCTTTTGATAAAGTACTGGAGACAATTGATAACATTCATCAAAAACATCAATTTGATGCACTTGTTAATGTCGAGGATAAATAACTTTAAGGGTAGGGGGTAGCACCGTGTTTGCCGCGAAATAACCAATGCTATATGGATTATTAATGAGGTAATCCATCGTCAGCTTTGATGTAGCAAGTACTACCGGCGCTTTTCCTCGACCTGAAAATTGCATCTGTGCCCAAAATGATCGTACCCTTGCTTCGGACAAACCAAGCACTTTTATGTGAAATAGTTGTCTCGTTTTGTTGCCATGAGGCAGAGTCACTGCATGTTTATTTTGCATGCCTGAGGCATTCATGCCGAGATAAATCTTTTTTATTTGCTGCAAACTGAAATTAGGAGACTCGATACTCGTAACTACAATAATATCGACATTTATGTTGTCGTTAGATGTGACTATTGAGGGCCAGCCAATCATTAACAGCGTAAGCAGAAGAATTCGTTTATTGAACATTAAAATACCCACTCAAAACCGACCATCAATACGGTATCGTTCGTTGCCGGGACTGGAGTTTCAGTTCGATAACTAATGCGGCTTACATCGGCTTTTAAAGCCATGTTGGCGGCGAAATCCCAGCGAGTTCCTACGGTGACACTGTGGCGCTGGCCCGAAACACGTAAATCGATTAATTCCTGATAAATCGCGCGTACCATAGCGTACTGTGGTGCCGTAGATATTGTATTTGTCATCAACTTAAGGCTGTCTTTTAGATTAGCTTGGGTGATGTGGAATAAAAAATCATTTAACTGATAACCCAACGTAAGATAATAGCTAGTCGAGGTCGGGATTAAGACTAAGTCGTGTTTGTAGTGGGTCCATTCACCTTTGATAAAATAATCTAACCGATCATAACTAAAGCCCAGTTGGCTAAAGGTATAGGATCCTTTTAATTCAACATCATCAATTAACGATCCCAGTTGAACTGGCTCAAAATACTGCCGTAACTCGTTAAAAGACGGCTGAAACCTCGGTTGAGAATGGTTTAGTTTGCCGATATTAATCGCCGCGCGCATGGTTAAATTATCGAATGTTGTTTGAACCGAAAAACCAGCAAGATAATCTAATTCGACATCGCTGATCCGGTTGTCTTGAACGATTGGACCATTAAATGTGCCAGCATAGGCTTCAAGGACAGTGCTGGCATAGTCATAATCGAAACTTCGAATGACATTGATGCCATCGTAATGGCTGAAAAAGTAAGAAGCATAAACTTCTGATGGAGGCACAATCCAAGGGTAGGCATATCCAACATCTAATACATCACTGTAGTTAAAAAAAGGCGTCCGTAATTGGCCTAGTTTAATTCGGGTGGTGGCGCTGGCTTGATAATTTAGATAAAGCCACTCGAGTCCAGACTCTTTGTTGTCGTTAAGGTAACCGACAATTTGTGATGTTAACGCTAAATTGGGAGCAATTTGCCAATCGGCTTGCAGTGCAATTAAGCTGTTGTTTTTTATCGTCGCGTTACTATTATATTCTTGAACATAAGTATTATCGTATTGTGATACACCAGCGATTAAACGGCCAAAGCCACTAAATTGTAAGGAGGACTGTTGTTGTGCCTGCGTTGTAAAAGTGAAAGCTAATATTAAGGTGGCGATTGTAAAAGTATATTTAACGGCTGGCACAATTAAGGCCCATAGAGGTAATAATTTGAAAAATTGGCGTAGCATAGTTTGGCCTTAGTATAAAATAGCCCAGAATAGTAAGTGGCGATTGTAATAAAAAAATAACAAGGAACTAATATTCTACGTTGTTTTTAGAGTCAGTGATAATAATTTATTATTGATCCATATAACTGTAACTTCAATAAAATTATCTGTTTAACCAACCTAATGTGTTGATTGTATTTTACAGCTTAGATCACGCCACGTATTTTGGATTAACAACGCACCACGATGACTGTGGCGGCCGTGGCATAAAGGTAAATTCATTTAGTTTATCAAGCTAATTATTGAGACTTTATATCGGCTTGAATTAGATCACAAATTCGGTGCCGGTGCCGATGCCGACAGTACTGTGGCATTCAATCTTGCCGTTGAGTCGATTGGTCACAATGTTATAGATAATATTTAAACCAAGATCACTGCCGCCAAAATACCGTCAATATATTTTAATACATTAAATGAGCGCCGCTCATCTGAACTTTGATCAACTCGGTTTGACTTATGCAGGATAAGGCGGTGTGAATATTCCTGTTCAACCAAGCCGACAATGCTCAATTGTGAAAAGTAGCGTTCTAACTGATAGATCACAACGGCAAAGTGACCTATGAACGCATCAGCTTTGCCTTGCGAGACTAACGTTAAGGCTTCAAACACCGTATCAGTGGTAATGATGTTAAAATTTTGGTCGAGCGATTTTATATAACTATGGGCGGCGAACCCTTTAGGTAACACCAGCGTCTTATCTGTTAGATCGTCGACTGTGGCAACAAAAGGCGCATTATTTTTCATGACAATGGTCAGTTTTAATACGGGTATAAAACCATGTCGAGCATTTAAGTTGGCGGCGAGCAGGGACATTAGCAGGGGGGATTAGAGGGTTAACAGATATCGAAGCTACGCGACCACACTGGTGTGTTTGGTCACGCAACCGTTGATGGATTATTCAAGTTAATCCGTTTACTTAAATAGAGTACTTAAATGTTCCAGTGGATTGCCTGGTCTATTTTTTGTTGGAATGGTGCTAGCTTTTCATTTTTTAAGCCAACAATCATCATGTATGCGTCGTTATATTCGTGGCCAATGCCTTGATAAGTCGCGTTACTATATTGTGATTGTAATTCAAACTTTGAACTTTTTGGCACAATAAATACGTTAATCGGACCTTGTTTGCCAGCGAACACTAAATGCAGACTGCTGATACCATCAAAGCTACAGCCATTAAACCAGGTCAGGTTAGATAGGTCGTCACTAAATTTGGCGCCAAAAGATGCTAAGCGGTAGTTCACACTATCAATACTTGGCCGCTCGTTGATTACACCAGCAAAACTTGCTCCATGTTCGGAGTGGGCTAGGGCATGAGTTGATAAATCAGGATGAAGAAATTGCTGATTTTGCAACACAGTAAATGAAACTGCAGCAATGGCAAACGAAGCAGCGATAGCAAAAACACGCCCGAATCGATTATTTTTTTTAGCAGGAAGCTCTGGTGTCATTGTTGGTTCAACCGATTCAATCGGCTGTTCAGATTTAGTATTACAGATATCTAGTAAACTATTAGTAAGCTGTTGACTTGGCTGTGGCATATCAAACAGAAAACTTAACTCACTATCGAGCTGCTGTGTTTGTTCAACCTGGCCAGCAAGTGCTGGATCAGCGGCGATGGCTGCAAGAAATTCATGATCCTGACAATTAGGATCTGCTGCCGCGATGCGATAGTGCTTATTGTGCGTCATTTAGCTTCTCCTGTGAGTCTGAATTCATCATTAATTTAAGCTGGTTTTTGGCCCGAAATAAACGAGTCATTACCGTGTTTTTATTCAGGTCGAGCAACTCTGCAATTTCTTCACCACTAAAGCCGGCTATTATTTGCAGCATTAACGGCTCGCGGTACTCGCTGGCCAACATCATTATCGCTCGTCTAAGTTGGCGTTGTTGCTGGCTACTTTCATTGTCTGAATCATGATCTACTAGTTCTTCGGTATCTATATCAACTAATTGCAATTGTTTACGTTCAAAACGTCGAGCATTTTCACGGCGTAAAATAGTAATTAACCAAGATTTAGCCGCCTTAATTTCGTTAAGTTGGTCAATGGCTCGCCATGCTCTTAAAAAGGTTTCTTGTAATATATCCTCGGCGACTTGCCTGTCACCCGTTAACCAGTAGGCATAACGAAACAAGTCACCTTGGTATGTAGTTACCAATGATTGGTATTTTTGTTTTAAAACCTGCTCTTTATTCAAGACCGTATGACCTTCTATTAAATTTCAAGTCGAGTAAAATATTATTATTTATGCTCACTAGGATAAAGTGAATCTGATTTTTGTGTTGCAGAACTTTGTATTTTTATTAATTTTAAACAGTGAGTTAATAAATCATTACAGTCACAATTAATCGGTTGCTGTTGATAACAGTTGGTCATTAATTGTTGATACGCTAGGTGTAAGGCCGGCGCGACGGTTGTGACCTGTTGTGGGTCAATAGATAACTGTTTGAGCCACAATGGCATTAGCCTGATCACTTGTTGTGGTTGATTATGTTGCAATGCAATTTTTAACTCGGGCCAGTATTTAGTGTTGTTGGTCTTAGGTAACGGATTCACTATTGGTGAATGCGATAGTGCGACCGTTCTGCGTAGCCGAATATAAAGTCCAAGTAGTATGATACATAATAGAATTAGCAATAGACAGGTAAACTGCCAATAGATGAGAGTGTGTCTGCCCGGTGTAAGTTGCGCACTTGCACCGGCGGAAGATGGTTTATGGTCTTGTTCCTGAGCCTGGACTACACCACTAAGCTCCGGTTGGGGAGCTAACTGTGGCTGGTTAATGGGATTAGCAATAACTGTTATTTGCTGTCCGGCCACAATAGCCCATTCGATTTGACCCGTTGCCGCATTTAACCACGGAATTTTTACCGCCGGTAAGGTAAATTGACCCGGCTTCGTTGGGATCATCGCTATTTTTTGAATCAACTGTGAAATCACCACGCCGTCTTGGGTTATTGTCTGGGTCACTGGTTTGTCAGGGTAGGCCTGAAATGAATCTGGCAGTTTAGCGCTTAACTGCGGTAATTGTTCTTCTGCGATATTGGTTGCTGTTAAGGTTAGAGTGCGAGTGATGGGTTCTCCGACGGTAAAGCTTTTAGGCGTTGGCCATTGCTCCTGCAAGGCGACCACGTCACTGACTAACCACTGTCCGGGGAAATTATTGGGGATTGCCTTAACGGTGAGAGTTTGATTTTCAGTTAATAAAGTGACGGGTTTTGAGCGCCCATTATTGAAAAAGTCGCGTTGCCCCACTTGAATGTCGCCACGAAAAATACTGCCTTGCAAGGTAAAGCTGCCTGATTCGGTTGGGCGGATTGCATACGTGCGGGTAAATACGCGATAGCGGCGACCATTAATTATTTCAGTGGTGTCAATGTCTTCTCCGATCTGCGAAATTTGCGCAGTGGCAAGTTCAGGCGGATGCAACTGAGCGCGTTGCAAAGTAACTCCAATCGACAATTTTACTTGATAGGTAATATGTTGCCCAACGTAGACGTTCGTGCTAGCAAGCTTTGCTTCAAGGATTACATCTTGGTTGGTTTGATTAGGGGTCGTTGACACTTTCACAACATTGAGTTTAATTGGCGCGCTGCTGATATTATTTAGGGTAAAAGACGGGATAGTGAATTGGCCCGTGGTCCGTGCAATTAAGTGAATATTCCAACTTGTTTGGCGTTTTTGCCTACCATTGATAGCCTGCATGGTGCGGCTGATATTGGTTTGGCCGACAATGAATTGCTGCAGCAAGGCTGATGTGTCGAGATTGTTGGCATTAACATGATCGTCAGCAGTAATGGTTAACACGACAGTTTCGCCGACCATTGCAGGGTTGTGGTCAACCTTGGCTGTTAATGTACTAAGCGCCTGACTAAACGGTGAGATCATGATAAACAATAAAAAAATAGCTATGCGTGTTACCAATTGACGGTATCCTTTTTGATCGTGCGTTGCGAGTGGCGTTGCTGAGAAGCTCGCAGCAGCTTGCTTTTTAATAATAACGAAGGGTCATCAACAACTTTGCTTACTAGTTGATTCAACCGCTGTTGCTGTGCTTTAGTCAGTTGCTCATCATTAAATAATGGCGCGTTTAACTGATTATCTGTTTGCTGGTTATTGGTATTATCAGCTGCAGATTTATCATCGGTCATCGAAGGGTCTTCTCCTGCTGAGGGCTCTTCACCCGCTGAGGGCTCTTGCTCCGCTGAAGACTGTTCACCTGCTGAAGGTTCTTCGTTACTTGAAGGCTCATTACCAGTTGAAGACTTGTCACCGTCTGAAGATTGTTCATCCGCTGATGACTTTTCTCCTGCTGAAGGCTCTTGATCTGCTGAGGGCTCTTGCTGCTTGTTAGCGGAATCAGGGTTAGATTGTTGCTCAGATGATGATTCACCTTGCCCATTTTGACCCTCTTGTTGTTTTTTCTGCTGGTTGAGTTTCTTGGTCAATTCTAGGTTAGCTTTAGCGGCCTTGTGTTCTGGTTGCTGCGCCAAGACTTGCTGGTAGCGCTTAATTGCTTCGTCAAAACGTTGCAGCTGCGCCAAGCTATTTGCTTGATTATATAATGAATCAACCGTGGTATCGTCGCTGAAGGCTGTTAATGCGGCTTCATAATCACCATTGTTATAAAAACTGGCGCCTTGCCAGCTTTTATCATTAAATTGCTCAGCGGCCTCATTGTATGAACCCTGCTTATATTGGGCTAAAGCGCGTTGGTTGTCGTTGTGCCATAACTTATTCCATATTTGTTTCTGCCATGGCGCGCTGGCTTGTTTGAGATCGCTGTCATCTATCGGTAGCGCCGCGGAAGCTGGATCAGTTGCAGCAATCGCCGGCAGCGGTGGGCCCATTAATAACAGCGTCGTTATGCCGCACAGGGCATAGCTCGCTAATACGCCTTTACGAAAAAATAAGGCGGCGAACGGCAATATAAATAATAACAAATAGGGCCCTTGCTCGTACCAGTTGTCCCCTAATCGCTGTTGCTCCGACTGTTTAATCTTCTGGTTGTTTAACGATGCCTCAGCTTGCGGCAGTAAGTAGTTTATATCACGGCTGTTGTCGGTTATTTTGGTATAACGACCATCAAACTTAGTCGCTAATTCAATTAAGGGGGCAGGGTCTAAGCGAGGTACTACGATATTGCCTTGTTGGTCTTTTAGTAACTCACCATTAGGCAATTTTATGGGCGCGTCGACATTGCCAGCTATCGCCAATATGTTCAAATTAAACGAGGTTTTAGCCAGTAGTTTGGTGATTTTGCGCTGATCGGCACGGGTGATGCCATCGGTGACTAAATAAATGTCACCTTGGCTTTTATTGGTTTGCTCAAATAATTTAATCGCCTGCTTGATGCCTGATGCCGGATCACTACCGTATTCGGGCATAATGTCAGGGCTTAATGCTGGCAGCAGGTTTAGTAGGTTATTAACGTCCTCGGTCATCGGACTAATAACAAATGCGTCACCAGCATAAGCAACCAGTCCTGTTTCGCCTTCGTTGAAATTTTTGAGTAAATCAGACAGTTTAAACTTGGCCCGGGTTAATCGATTGGGCTTGATATCTGTGGTATACATCGACAGAGACATATCGATAACCACAATTTGAGCGCGATTGAGCTTAAACAGCGGCTGTGGTAGTTTTTGCCACGTCGGGCCCGCTAGCGCAATAATACCTAGCAACCAGATCAGCAATAAAATATGCCAAGGTAATTTGGTGGTTGTTTGCGCTTGATTGTCAATTAATAAGCTGGCCAAGTGCGGCGAGATCACTCGGTGCCATTGACCACGTTTTTGGGCGGCGTTTAATAGGCGTATATACAGCGCGACTGCGGGTATTAGCGCCAGCAGCCACCAAGGTCTGATAAAATGAAAATTGCTGATTAGTTGACTGACTAAATCACTCACACTAAACCCCCTTGGCGTAATCTAAGTGCTATACCAGCAAAGCTTAACAACAATGCCAATGCGAGCGGCCAATAAAATAAGGCACGACGTGGTCTTAGGATTTGTTGGCTCACTTCTATTTTCTCTAATTGGTCTAAATGTTGATAAATACGCTGCAGCTCGCGACTGTCGGTGGCGCGAAAATATTGGCCTTGAGTGGCCTGTGCTATCGCGGTTAATGCGCGTTCATCAATGCCTGAACCTTGATTGAAAAAACCACCACGACTGCGATTAGAGCCAACCCCAATGGTATAAATGGTCACTTGTTTGGCGATAGCCAATTCCAGTGCCTGTTCGAGGGACAAATTACCCGCGGTATTTTCACCATCGGTTAATAACACTAACACGCGATTGCTGTTGCCATTCTTCTTGTTGGTGCTAGAGGTGCTAGAGGTGCTGGTGCTAGAGTTATTGGTGTTAGTATTGTCGTCTTTATTATTAGTACTACTGGCGTTTTTGTCTCGGCGATCAAAACGTTTAACCGACAGCCCAATCGCATCACCAATAGCAGTGCGCTTACCTACCAGGCCTAATGAAGATTCGTCTAACAATTGCTTAACGGTCGCTAAATCAAACGTTAGTGGTGCTTGCACATAGGCGTTATCGGCAAATAATATAAGCCCAATTCGATCCCCTTGGCGTTGTTCAATAAATTTGGCCAGTACCGCTTTGACCATGGTTAAGCGGTCGACCCAACGGCCATTGAGTTCCATATCTGTTTCGGCCATTGAGGCCGACAAATCGACCGCTAAAATCAGCTCGCGTGCTTGAGTAGGCGAGGGCATCGGGTCACCTAACCAGAGCGGTCGCGCGCTGGCGATAACTAACAATAGCCAAACAACAGCTGCGAGCATTAAACGAGATCGGGTGTTGGTAACAACACTGGTAGTTTGCCCCGGAAAGCGATCTACATTAGCGACCCGCAATGCGGCGTTTGGTACGACCGGGCGGGCAGGCATTAGCCAATAAATAACAAGTGGCAGTGGCAAGCAAAGCAATAACCAAGGCCATGTAAATTCAAACATCTTTAAGTGCCTTTATTTTTCTACGTGAGAGCCCAGTGAACCAAGCAATGGCGACACCCTGAAATTTCTGTTGTTGCTCAATAGCTGCAGCATTATCTGCAGTATTGGCAAGCGCAGGGCGATAGAGCATCTCACAACAAAAATTGCAGGTTTGATGATGCTCTGGCGCTAAATTTCGGTTTAAAAACTGTGACCAGCTGGCGCCGCTTAAATTAGCGACACTGTCACGCGGGAAATAATGCAACGCCGTTATTTTTAACAGCCGATTAAGTTGGTCTGGGCACTGGGTTTGTTTGACCTGACGCAGGTTATGGCGTTTAACAGCCTCAAAACGCCAATAGCTAACAAGGGTTTTAATGCTGATGACCAGTACCGTAATGACTAGTAGCATTAATAGCCACCAACCAATAGCGGGTGGCCAAGCACCGGGTTCGGTCGGCAATATGAGCGGCTGCAGTTGGTCCAGTGGTGACGGGGTCATTGCTGTGGCCTCTTGATTTGCGCCAGCAGCGGTAAATGGCTACTAAAATGAATGGTCGTAATGTTGAGCTTTTGCAGTAAGGTCATTTGTTGTTGCTGATGATTAAGCGCGTTACGTTGATACTCACTGCGCTGTTTAGGGTTAACCATAAACTGGTGCCGAATTTCGCCGTCGGTTACCGCGAATGAGCCACTGAGATCGCTAGGTAGCTGATGGTCAATCGGGTCATCAATTTGACAAGCAATGATTTCGTTGTGGCGGCCCAAATGCTGTAATTGCTTAACGGCTTTGTCACTTATCTGGTTAAAATCGGAGATTAAAAACACCAAACTGCCGGGTTTTACCACACGGCGTAAGCGACTGCAGCTTTGTTCAAAGCTGTTGCCGCCAGTTTGGTTGGTTTTAAAATGTGCTAATCCTTGATTATGGATCCTGACCAAGTAATCAATCAGCGCCAAAGCGCCGTGGTGACGGTTGCGTGGTTTTAATTCGCGGTGTTCAAGGCTATTACATAATAAAGCGCCAATTCGGTCACCGTTGGCGACAGCCGACCAGCCAATTAATGCCGCAACATGGCAGGCCTGAATCGATTTTAGCAACAGCTGCGAGCCAAAATACAAATTAGGGTTAAGGTCAACCATCACATAAACTGGCCGTTCGCGCTCTTCCCGGTATATTTTGGTATGCACTTTACCGGTTCGTGCGGTGACCCGCCAATCAATCGCACGGATATCATCGCCAATCTGATAATGGCGGGCTTCTTCAAATTCCATGCCGCGGCCTTTGGTTTTAGCCAGCAGGGTACCTGCCATGTGCGACTTGATATGGCGACGCTTTGACAGGTCAATTAGCGCATTTCGACCCCGATAATCTAATAGCTCTTTATGGCACAAGGAGACACCGTTGCTAAAGGGGGGTAATTCAAGCTTCATGTTACGGCACCGGCACCAAGGTTAATAACTTATCAATAACCATTGAAGGGGTGATCCCCTCCGCTTCCGCTTCATAGCTTAGTAACAATCGGTGACGTAAAACATTAGGTAACATCGCTTGCACATCTTCTGGGCTGACAAAGTCGCGGCCATGTAACCACGCGCGAGCACGAGAACAGCGCTCGAGCGCGATGGTCGCTCGTGGGCTGGCACCAAATTCTAACCAATTGGCCAAACTTGGGTCATATTGTTCAGGGGTTCTGGTCGCAATGATTAATTGCACGATATATTCTTCAACTTGCGGCGCTAAATATAAGGCGAGGCTCGCTTGTCGCGCTTGCACGATTTCACTTTGGGTTAACTTAGGCGCTGTCACTGGTTGTTGCTCAAGCGCTTCATTGCGATTTAAGGCCAAAATTTGGTGCTCGGTTGCCGCGTCTGGGTAATCAATCGCAATATGCAACAAAAAGCGATCAAGCTGCGCCTCGGGCAGTGGGTAGGTGCCTTCTTGCTCGATTGGGTTTTGGGTTGCCATCACTAAAAATAACTCAGGCAGCTGATAGGTGGTGCTGCCAACTGTAATTTGGCGCTCGCCCATTGCTTCTAATAAGGCCGATTGCACTTTGGCTGGGGCGCGGTTTATTTCATCGGCCAAAATTAAATTGTGAAATAAAGGTCCACGTTGAAATTCAAACTCATGGGTCTCAGGTCGATAAATGTCGGTGCCGGTGAGATCTGCGGGCAATAAGTCGGGCGTAAATTGAACGCGATGAAAATCGCCCTCGATCCCTTCGGCTAATGCTTTAATCGCACGCGTTTTTGCCAATCCTGGTGGTCCTTCAACTAACAAATGACCATCGGCTAATAAGCCGATTAACATGCATTGCGTTAATTGTGACTGCCCAAGGATTTGGGAGTCTAGATATTGTTTAAGCTGAGTAAATTTTTCAATCGCCATTGTAATCGATAACCTATTTATATGAATAATGGCTAGTGCCAGTTAGATGTTAGGATGGTGCAAAGTCAATTATGCTAAAGTTTTACCTAATCTTGCGCTGATAGTCTAGCATTTTTAGTGTTATAAATTATCACATAAGATTGATATTAATTACTTTTTAGCGTGTTTTTAATCTTTATTCTTTGCTTGAATCAAACTAATTGTTGCGGTGGTCTGACCTCGTCGGCTATGATATTTGCCATCTCAAAAGCCACCGTAAACGCAGGCTTTGAATCAACGTCTTACAAAAAGTTCAATCGTTAGGAGCACTTCATGTCATCAATTCAGGATTTAACCACTAAAAATGGCGAGCGCATTGCGATTGTCGACGGTCTTAGAACCCCATTTGCCAAACAAGCCACGGCGTTTCATGGCGTATCGGCCCTAGATTTAGGAAAAATGGTGGTCTCAGAGTTGGTTAACCGTAGCGAGTTAGACCCAAAGTTAATCGACCTATTGGTTTACGGTCAGGTCATTCAAATGCCAAAAGCCCCTAATATCGCACGTGAAATCGTGTTAGGTACGGGCATGAATATTAATACCGATGCTTACAGTGTGTCACGGGCCTGTGCCACGAGCTTTCAGTCAACGGTTAATATTGTAGAATCAATTCTTAGTGGCACCACAGATATCGGGATAGCGGGTGGCGCTGATAGCTCATCAGTATTACCGATTGGCGTGACTAAAAACTTGGCTCATGCCTTGGTTGATCTCAATAAAGCGCGCAGCCTTTCGCAAAAATTTAATATCATTAAACGCCTAAGATTTGGCGATTTAGTGCCAGTGCCGCCAGCAGTAGCGGAATACTCCACCGGGTTATCGATGGGACAAACCGCTGAACAAATGGCTAAAACCCATAATATTAGTCGCACTGATCAAGACGCTTTAGCGCATCGTTCGCACACGTTAGCCACCAAAGCGTGGCAAGATGGCCTATTTGCAGATGAAGTGATGAGCGCGCATGTTGAGCCCTACAATAAATTTATTGATCAAGACAATACTATTCGTACAGACTCGACCTTAGCGGGTTATGAAAAGTTACGGCCAGTATTTGACCGTAAAAATGGCTCGGTTACAGCCGCGAACTCAACCGCTTTAACCGATGGCGCATCGGCTATTTTAATGATGCGTGAAGGACGAGCAAAAGAGCTTGGTTATAAGCCATTAGGCTATATAAAAAGTTATGCATTTTCGGCGATAGACGTCCACCATGACATGTTAATGGGGCCATCTTACGCAACGCCAATTGCACTTGACCGCGCTGGTTTAACCTTAAACGACTTAACCTTAATTGAAATGCACGAAGCTTTTGCTGCTCAGGCGCTGGCCAACATGAAAATGTTTGAGTCAACAACCTTTGCGCGCGAAAAACTCGGCCGCAGTCAAGCGATTGGTCAAATCGACATGGCTAAATTTAACGTGCTTGGCGGTTCGCTTGCTTATGGTCACCCATTTGCAGCAACGGGAACCCGATTAATAACTCAGGTACTTAATGAACTTAAACGCCGTGGAGGTGGTTTTGGTTTAACCACGGCCTGTGCGGCAGGTGGTTTAGGTGTCGCGATGATTTTGGAGGTTGAATAATGAGTGCATTTAGCTTAGTGGTTGAAGACAATGTCGCGATTGTCACGATTGATGTTAAAGGCGAAAGCGTTAATACGCTGCGTGGTGAATTTGCTGAGCAGATCACGGAGATCCTCAATCAAATTAATGCAACACCAAGCATCACGGCGTTAGTGATAGTCTCTGGCAAGTCGGATAACTTTATCGCGGGTGCCGATATTTCGATGCTCGATGACTGCAAAACTGCGGCCGATGTTAAAGTTATTTCACAAATGGGTCAGCGCCTGTTTGACCAGTTATCGCAATTGGAGATCCCGGTCGTTGCTGCCATCAATGGTGCCTGTTTAGGTGGCGGGCTTGAATTGGCCATGGCCTGTCATGGCCGAGTGTGCAGTGACGATGCTAAAACGAGCTTAGGGTTGCCTGAAGTACAGCTGGGTTTATTACCAGGCAGCGGCGGCACTCAACGTTTGCCGCGTTTAGTTGGCATTGCTAAAGCACTTGATATGATGTTGACTGGCAAGCAGTTGCGTCCTAAACAAGCACTTAAAATGGGACTGGTTAATGAGGTGGTGCCCAAAAGTATTCTCCTGGCCAGTGCAATTGCATTGGCTAAAAAAGGCAAGCCCTACTTAGTTAAACGTACTAGCGCGCAACCCACGTTGGATTTAGCCGGTAAATTACTTGAAACTAACGTCGTTGGTCGTAAGGTGTTATTTGACCAGGCGGAAAAGACCGTTATCGCAAAAACTAAGGGGCATTACCCTGCGCCATTGCTTATTATCGATTGTATTAAGGTTGGCATAGCGCACGGCTATCAAGCGGGGCTTGATGTTGAAGCAGAACATTTTTCTAATTTAGTGATGTCTGCCGAGTCAATTGCCTTACGCAGTTTGTTTTTCGCAACCACTGAACTGAAGAAGAGCTATGGCGCAACGGATGCCAAACCTGTAGCAATAAAACAGGTAGGGGTATTCGGTGGCGGTTTAATGGGTGGCGGCATTGCCAATGTCTGTGCTACCAAGGCTGGCGTTAATGTTCGGATTAAAGACATTAGTCAGCAGGGCATTAGCCAGGCGTTACAATACAGTTATCGCTTGCTTGATAAAAAACGTCAACGACGTTTTATTAGTGACGCCCAATTGCAAGCGTCAATGTTAAAGCTCAGTGGTAGCACCAACTATCGTGGTTTTGCGCATTGCGACATGGTGATTGAAGCGGTATTTGAAGACTTGGCCCTTAAGCATCAAATGGTAAAAGACGTTGAGCAATACTGTCGCCCAGACACTATTTTTGCGACGAATACTTCGTCATTGCCGATAAGCGAGATTGCCAGTGCCGCCGCCCGGCCAGAAAATGTGGTCGGCTTGCATTACTTTTCACCGGTAGACAAAATGCCGCTGGTGGAAGTTATCGCTCATGAAAAAACCTCGGCGCAAACCATTGCAACGACGGTTGCCTTTGCCCGAAAACAGGGTAAAACAGCCATTGTTGTCAATGATGGGGCCGGCTTTTATGTTAACCGAATTTTAGCGTTATATATTAATGAAGCTGCTCACCAGTTACTCGAAGGGGTGGCGATAGATCACATCGATAAAGCCTTAGTTGATTTTGGTTTTCCGGTAGGGCCTTTAATGCTACTTGATGAAGTCGGCATTGATGTTAGCGCAAAAATATCACCGATTTTACACCAAGCACACGGTGACCGTTTTGAAGCACCGGCTGCCTTTGCGGCATTAATCAAAGATAATCGCCTCGGCAAGAAAAACTCACGTGGATTTTACCAATACGGTACTAAACCTAAATTTAGCTTAACCAAGCGCACTAAACAGGTTGATGCGAGTATTTATACATTGTTAAATGTGAAACCTGCTCAAGCAAGAACCAAGCAGCAGATTGCGCAACGCTGCATAGTTCAATTACTCAATGAAGCGGTCCGTTGTCTAGATGAGGGCATTCTGAACTGCGCCCGTGACGGTGATGTAGGCGCTATATTCGGCATAGGTTTTCCGCCATTTTTAGCGGGTCCATTCCGGTACATAGATGCATTAGGAGCAGAACATTTGGTGACGCTACTTGAAGAATACCGCCAGCAACATGGCGATCGTTTTACGCCATCGCCACTATTAGTTAAAATGGCCGAGCAGCAACAAACATTCTTCTAGTGGTCTATTGAGTTAAATAGCAGTGATTTGATGACGGCCTCATTTCACTGTTTACTTCGCCTCATTATATTAGGAGAGGCCAATAAACTTAATACGAAAATGACAAGGAGAAAAAGAGCCCGGAACTATTCCAAGTTGTTCCGAGCTTAGGGGAACTACTCACGAGATTGCTAGTTCACTTAACTAGCAATCATAAGGGTAGTCTAAATATAAATAAGTGACGGCTTATTTTAGTACCACGTGATCATTGACCAAACCACGCGGTAATTTGTTCTTTATTTTGTTGCCAACCCATTTGCCCATGCCAACCGTTTGTTGTTGATAACCAACGAATACCATGCCTTTTGCTGCCGCTCCATTTGGATATTGAATGTCGCGACCTTTTAAGTACTCACCAAGCTGCTCCTGGCTTAATTCAACCTGTGGTGTGGTAAAAACTGTCGCAGCATGATGCTCAAGCCCAATGGTTTTAGCGTCACGCTCAAATAATTTTAGCCCAAGACGTTGAAATTTCATCCGATCGATTAATTGTTCGATGCCACTGGGGAAAAACCACACTTCATGTTGTCGTTGGTATAAATTCTCAACATCTATTGTGGTGACACCAAGCTGCGCCAGTTGCTCGAGCAGGGCTGGCGCCTCACGGTTTGTTACGCGGCTAAATGGAAATTTATTGCGAAAAGGTTTTGGTTGCGCCAGATCTGTCTTGGCAAGCTTTTTGAACTTTGCAATAAAAAAACCTTCGCTGTCATACAATTGAGGCCAAATGTGCAAATAACCCTCGGCTGTGACGGCTTTGTCAGCATCTTTGAACAAGTCTCCAAGATTAATAATTTCAATCAAGTCTTTAAACTCGTCGAGTAAAAATTGACAAACTTGCTGGTTTTCAGTGAAATTTAACGCACACGTTGAATAAACTAACTCGCCACCTGGTTTTAGAGCCATAAAAGCAGATCGGATCAAACCTCGTTGCACTAGGCTTATCTCTTCAATGTGCTTTAGACTCCAGTTTTTAAATGCGGCCGGATCTTTACGTACCGTGCCTTCACCACTGCAGGGGGCATCAATTAATACCGCGTCAAAACAGTTCTCAAGGTAGTCACCATGGACATGGCCGTCGTAGTGACTAATCACTGTATTGCTAACAGCCATCCGTTGCAAATTACTGTGCAGGGCTTTTATGCGACTCGACGAGTACTCGTTGGCCACTAATAAGCCTTCATCAGCCATTAATGCAGCGATTTGGGTAGTTTTAGAGCCAGGAGCCGCCGCTAAGTCCAATATCAGTTCAAAGGGTGGCTTAGTTTGGTCGCGATTAAATAGCGCAACCGGCGGTAACATTGAACTAGCCTCTTGAATATAAAACAAGCCGGTAATATGTTCTGGTAATTTACCCGGCGCTGATGAACCCGCTGGTAATTCGACCCAAAAGCCAGTTTGACACCAGGGGATTGGCTGATATTGCCAGTCTAGGTTATCCATTAACTGACAAAAGTTGGCGACAGTTATCTTTAAGGTATTGACTCGGATACTAAACCTTAATTGTCTATGACAAGCCGTAATAAACTCATCAATATTAAGATGACTCGGCAATTGCGATGAAATATGGTCAATAAATTGGGTAGGTAACAGGGTATTAATCGACATGGCGTTCTATTTTATGGACTGATTTTTCCATAATACAGCAAAAATGATCACTGCGTTGGCTAAAAACATTGCGTTATTTGGCAAAAAACGCATTTTTTAGCCCTGAGTAATCGCCACAGGGTTTTCATTTATTTTAACTCAGGTATAGTAGCCTGCCAATGCAGTAGCTAGGTTAAAAAATTGAACACCGATTACGCTTTATTATCCAAACAACTTGAATCGTTAATAGAACATGAAACCGATGAGGTTGCACTATTATCTAATGCCAGCGCTTTTATCAACCAGGCATTATTAGACGTAAATTGGGTCGGTTTTTATCTGGCTAAGCAACAGCAATTAGTCCTAGGGCCATTTCAGGGCAATGTTGCTTGTACCCGAATTCCACTGAATCAAGGTGTATGTGGCACTGCCGCAGCGACCCTTAAAACCTTAAGAGTCGACGATGTCCATCAGTTTGCTGGACATATTGCCTGTGATGTTCGTTCTCAGTCTGAAATTGTTATTCCGCTACTGGTAAATAACAACCTTTATGGCGTGCTCGATATCGATAGTGAGCGACCAGGACGGTTTAGTCAGACCGATCAAACCGGATTAGAGCAATTAGCCCGAGTGATCGAACAAAATTTAAGCGAAAAACAGTAAGATTGTAATTAATCCTTGCAGTTATCGTGATTTGGGAAAACAATTATGATGTATGAACATCTAGATATTAACGAATTTTTATTCGACATCACGCAAGTGGGCGAATGGGAAGGCGAAGAAGAAATTGCGGCTGAGAATATAAACCGGGTATACCACCGATTATTTGAAACTGTGAACGAAGATACTGGCTTAGAATTATTTCGCGACATGCTTGAAGCGATTTGGCCCTATTGGCAGCATCAACCTGGATTGGTCGACTTAGACGACGAATTGATTGAACATTTTATAGCATTCTTAATTGAAGAATTTAGTAACGACGCGGAAGAATAAATGAATAGTACAGCTAAACTTGTAGATAATAAGGCGGTAATCGCTTATCTAGCAGAAAAATTCCCTAAGTGTTTTACACTTAAGGGTGACGCTCAACCACTTAAAATCGGTCTTTTTCAAGACTTGGCCGCACGTTTAAGCGAAGATGAGATGGTTAGCAAAACCCAATTACGTGGGGCTATTCGTCACTATACCACCAGTTGGCGTTACCTGCGCGGCACAAAAGCTGGCGCAAAACGAATCGATTTAGATGGTGTAGCCGGTGATGAATTAACGGCCGATCATGTAGACCATGCTAAAAAAGTATTACAAGAAAGCCAGAAAAAAGCAAAAGTACGTGCTGATGAAAAAGCGCCTAAAGTTGTTAAATCTGACAAATCTGACAAAACTGCATCAGCTGCTAAACTTAAACGTGCCAAGGTTCCGACACGTACTAGTCCTAAGCAAGCGGTAGCACCTGCTCAGCCTGTTGGCGAGAAAGTAGAAAATACTGCGGCACTTTCTATTAATCAAAAGGTCTTAGTGACGCTTGGTAAATCACCGATGCAAGGTGTTATTGTCGATATCGCTAAATCTGAAGCTAAAGTACAGTTAACATCGGGTATGGTAGTAAAGGTTAAGCCAGAACATTTATTAGCAACAAAATAGGAGATTTTTATGCTAAAACGTTTAACACTAGGATTAGTTCCAATTCTGGTAGCAACCAGTGCGTTTGGATTGCCTACCAAATACAAGATTGATGAAATTCCGGTGTTAAGCGCTGAACCACAGCATAAAGTTTCCAGTACTCGGGTTACAGCCCTGTTTACTCGAACTCATTTTAAAGAGTTCGAGTTAAACAATGAGTTCTCTTCAAAAATATTTGACCGATTTATCGAAAGCATGGATTACAATAAAAATATTTTTATTGCTGCTGATGTTAAATTGTTTGAACCATTGCGTTTTAAGTTTGATGAAATCTTAAAACAAGGTCAGCTTGAAGATATTTATAAAATATATCAATTGAACCTGCAGCGACGTTTTGAGCGCTTTAGTTATGCGTTAAAGTTGCTGGATAAGCCAATGGATTTTGATATTGAAGATAATTACCAATTTGATCGTGATAAATCTAATTGGTCGACATCAACTGCACAGCTCAATGAATTATGGCGCCAGCGGGTTAAAAGTGATGCACTAAACCTTAAGCTGACGGGTAAAGATTGGTCAGAAATTTCGACCACTTTAGCAAAACGTTATAACAACGCGCTAAAAAGAATTATTCAAACCAAGAGTGAAGATGTTTTTCAATTATTAATGAATTCATTTTCTCGCTCGATTGACCCGCACACCAGTTACCTTTCACCACGAAACGCTGAACGTTTTCAGGTCGAAATGAGCCTATCGCTCGAAGGGATTGGCGCGGTATTACAAGTTAAAGACGACTACACGGTTATTCAACGGCTCGTTAGTGGCGGTCCCGCTGATAACAGCGAGCAGCTTGGCCCAGAAGATAAAATCATAGGTGTTGCCCAAGGCGATAAGGAAATGATTGATATTATCGGTTGGCGGCTTGATGATGTGGTTGAACTAATTAAGGGCCCTAAAGGCTCAACTGTGCGACTTGAAATTATTTCAGGTAAAGCAACCAGTACCAGTAAATCCAAAATAGTGCCAATAGTTCGCGATACGATTAAACTCGAAGATCGCGCGGCTAAAGCGCAACTGTTAGAGTTACAATTACCTCAGTTTAAAGATCGAAAAGTGGGTGTTATTACCATCCCGAGTTTTTATGTCAATTTAACCAATGATGTTAAAAAGCTAATTGCTGATCTTGAACAACAAGGCAGCGAAGGCTTAATCATTGATTTGCGTAATAATGGTGGCGGTGCTTTAACCGAGGCTACCAATCTTAGTGGACTCTTTATTGAGTCAGGACCGATCGTTCAAGTCAAAAGTGGTAATTCACAAGTCGATGTCCGAAAAGATCCGGATCAAGCGATTCATTATCAAGGCCCAGTCACCGTACTTGTTAACCGTTATAGCGCCTCGGCATCGGAAATATTTGCAGCGGCATTGCAAGACTATGACCGCGCAATCGTAGTCGGTGAACAGACTTTCGGTAAAGGCACAGTACAGCAACACAGAAGCTTAAGCCGGATTTACGATTTCTATGAGAAACCTATTGGCTTTGTTCAATATACTATTCAGAAATTTTACAGAATTAACGGTGGAAGTACTCAAAATAAAGGCGTTGTGCCTGACATAGCATTCCCGACGGCAATAAACCCTGCTGACTTTGGTGAAAGTGTTGCTGATAATACTTTACCTTGGGACAGTATTAACAAGGCTGCATATATTAAGCGTAGCGATTATCGCCATAATTATTTAAATCAGCTAGCGAAGAACCATCATCAACGCATTGCCGATAATATTGAGTTTCAATTCTTAGCTCAAGATATCAAAAGATATCAGCAAGAAAAAGATAAAAAAACGGTCAGTTTGGTCGAGTCAATACGCCAGGAGAAACGTCAGTTACTTGATAAAACAACTCTTGACCGAGCCAATATCCGTCGTAAAAATGCTGGTTTAGAACAAGTGGCATCACTTGACGATTTACCAAAGAAAGCTCCAGAATTAGACCCAGTATTAGATGAAGCCTCGTTTATCATGCTCGATTATATTGATCTTGGTAAAACAGCTAAAAGTTAATACTTGAGTTCAATTTTATTAAATAGCCGCTTTAATGCGGCTTTTTTGTGCCAAAAATTTAGCCATATCATGTCTTTTTCTTGGCAGTGCCTTGCTGTTGAAATAATACCAATTGCATTGGCTCTGTTCACCTTAAATGTAGCTAGCTTCTCAACTAGTTGAAAGTTATGGTGTTTTATGAAGAAAGCTTGAGCAGCATGTTCTTACACGGATGTAAGATATTAGGATAATGCAGGAGCAATTATCGAGGAGCATATTGCCGACCAATAGCGAGTTATTGGGATTGAGAGGTGTGAAGTTACCTACAGAACGTGGGGTAAGGATTGCGAGCAGGACGCGGTAGCCTTATTGTTAATTTAAAACTAGTACAAGAGGTCAATTATTAAATGTAATTGGTATAACAACACTATTTGTTGATAAGCCACTGTTGTTTGGGAATTGCTTCGTGATTCAGGCTGTTTTTTTTTGTCGGTTTTAGTATGATACAACTAACAAATGAGCGGTTATCAAGCCGGCTCATTGGCAACTATCAAGGGAATAAAATGACCGCAGCGACGACTAAATATTTGTCAGATTACCGTAAACCGACTTTTTTAATTGAAACGGTAAACTTAACTTTTGAGTTAGAACCCCAAGCAACTCGTGTTACCGCCATTAGCCAATTAATCCGTAATGGTGATGCAGGTGAACCACTCGTATTAGATGGTGATGACTTAGTCATAGATTCTATTGCTATTAACTCTCAGGCTTTGCTGCCGGATCAGTACAGCATCAGTAATAATAAATTGACCATTGTCGCGGTGCCTGATCAATTTGAATTAACCATTGTTACGACAATATACCCGCTTAATAACACAAAATTAGAGGGGTTATATGTTTCTGGAGACGCCTTTTGCAGCCAATGTGAAGCAGAAGGGTTTCGCCGAATAACTTATTACCTTGATCGTCCAGATGTTATGGCTATTTTTACAACAAAAATTATCGCCAATAAAGATCAATACCCGTATTTACTGTCAAACGGCAATAGCATTGAAAGTGGTACCTTAGAAAATAACCGCCATTATAAGGTGTGGCACGACCCATTTAAAAAGCCTGCTTATTTGTTTGCTTTGGTCGCTGGAGATTTTGATTTGCTCGAAGGCACTTTTACTACCCGCTCTGGGCGTGACGTGGCGTTAGAATTTTTTGTTGATAAGGGCAATCGTCAAAAAGCTGAGCATGCCTTGGCCTCATTGCAACGTGCGATGAAATGGGACGAAGAGCGCTTTGATCTTGAATATGATTTGGACATCTACATGGTGGTCGCGGTCGACTTCTTCAATATGGGTGCCATGGAGAACAAAGGCTTAAATGTTTTCAATAGTAAATATGTGTTGGCCGACGTTGAAAGTGCCACCGATGCCGATTTTGATGGCATTGAGTCGGTGATCGGGCATGAGTACTTCCATAACTGGACTGGTAACCGGATTACGTGTCGTGATTGGTTTCAATTAAGTCTTAAAGAAGGCCTAACAGTATTTCGCGATCAAGAATTTAGCTCTGATCTTGGTTCCCGTGCTGTTAACCGCATTAGTGCGGTTAAAGTCATGCGCTCGCACCAGTTTGCCGAAGACGCTGGACCAATGGCTCATCCGATCCGTCCTGAAGCTGTGATAGAAATGAATAACTTTTACACTGTGACTGTTTATAATAAAGGCGCAGAAGTTATTAGAATGATCCATACCTTACTTGGCGAAGAGGGCTTTCAACGTGGCATGGCGAGCTATATTGAGCAGTTTGATGGTATGGCGGTTACTTGTGACGATTTTATCAGCGCGATGGAGCACGGCGCTGAGGTTGATTTAACCCAATTTAGATTATGGTACAGCCAGGCAGGCACCCCGGTTATCTCGGTCAATGAAAGTTATGATAAAACCAATGCTCGCTACAGTGTTACCTTAAGTCAGTCGCTAGCCACTGGTAAACAGCTCGCCAGCCCGCTGCATATACCTGTTAGCATTGAATTAATTGCTAACGATGGTCAGTTATTTGAACTTGCGCCTAACACCACCCATAAAATACTTGAGTTAACTCAAAGCGAACAGACCTTTGTGTTTGACAATATTAGTTCCAAGCCCTTGGCTTGTTTGCTCGGTGATTTTTCTGCACCGGTTAAACTAAGTTTTGACTATGATGATCAACAACTTGCGCATTTGATTCGTTACTCTTCTAGTGATGTTGCGCGCTGGGACAGTGCCCAAAAATATTTAACCAAGTCGATTATCGAAAACAGTAATCTTCACAGCACTGGCGCTCAAATGTGCGTTGATCCATTACTAATGGCCAGTTTTAATCAAGTATTGTCAAACGAGCAGATTGATCCCGCACTTGTGGCTTTGATGCTTGAATTACCATCCGTGATGGAACTGTTTGAACAGGTCGACTCGATAGCTATCGACGCTATTATAGCAGCGCGTACTTTTGTGCAGCAGCAGCTTGGCCAAGCACTTAGCAGCCTATTAGCCACCAATTATGATCGAGCAGCGGCTGCGATTATTGGTGAAGACAACGATATTAGTTGGCGTCAGCTAAAAAATGGCTGTTTAAAGTTAATGGCAGTTAATGCTAGTGAGGAAGTGGAGGCATTAGTTAGCCAGCAATACCAGCAAGCCCAAAATATGACCGATGCAATTAGCGCGTTAAGTGCAGCTAATGACAACAACTTAGACTGTCTGGCACAGCTTAGTCAGCATTTCGACCAGAAATGGGCGGCTAATGGGCTGGTGATGGATAAGTGGTTTGCACTGATTGGTGCTAACCCATCAGATGACGTAATAGCGTCAATAAAAGCGACTTTTGATCACCCAACTTTCAGTTGGAATAACCCAAATCGGGTCCGTAGTTTGATCGGTTCATTTGCGATGGCAAATCCGAAATGTTTCCATGCGATAGACGGCAGCGGTTATCAATTTCTGACCGACCAGTTAATCAAATTAAATACGATTAATCCCCAGATTGCTTCTCGCTTAATTACGCCATTATTGCAATGGAAAAAGCATGATTTGGTCCGAGGAGATTTAATAAAACAACAGCTGAACCGGTTAGCATCACTTGAAAATTTAGCAATAGATTTGGCAGAAAAAGTTAATATGAGCCTAGCTTAATGAACCAATATTTATTTAACGTTCGATTAAGTTATGAACAACTGTTGCCGATTTATAACGGTGGGGCAGATAAAATTGTGGTGCGAGATTTTACAGGCCGCACTATTGAATTAGCCGCTAAGCATTTTAAGCCATTTCTAACTCGGCAAGGCATAAACGGTGATTTTAAGTTGCTCACTGAAACATCAGGTAAGTTCCATTCTTTGACTCGATTAAGTTAAACGGATGTTTTAAAAGTGAGTCAGCAACAACAGTCAATAAAAAACATTATTAGACTGGCTGACTCATTTAAAACTCTTTATTATTAATGTGTTATGTTTGTTTTTGTTCGTTGTTGGTGCGATAGGTTTTTGCTTTAAAAAATAGGATAAATAAGCATTGGTTTTCGGTATGTTTTTGCAACAATAAACGCATCAAAAAAGCCCACCGTTGTTAACATCTTGTAAATTTTTAACTTTTTCGCCCTAAAATACTGTATTCTTGTTAACACTTCATTGTTAATTTAGGGAATTATCAAGCATGAGAAAAATATTAGCTACCTCACTATTGGTTACATGTGCTTCGTTTTCGACGACCACAATGGCCAGTGAATGTGGTCAAGTAACTATCGCAGATATGAACTGGAATTCAGCCACTTTAATTGCCAACGTCGACCGCTTTATTCTTCAGCATGGTTTTGGTTGTGACGCTGAACTAGTACCAGGTGATACGATGCCAACGGGTGCTGCAATGATCGAAAAAGGGCAGCCGGATATCGCTCCAGAATTCTGGAGTAATGCGATGAAAGAGGCGCTAGATAAAGGCGTGGCAGAAGGACGGATTCGTTATGCCGGTGTTACTTTATCTGATGGCGGCGAAGAAGGTTTTTGGGTGCCAGCCTATATGGTTGAAAAAGATCCAAGCTTAGCAACAATTGAAGGGATTAAAGCCAACGCTAAATTATTTAAGCATCCTGAAGATCCAGCTTTATCGGCTTTCTTTGGTTGTCCTGCCGGTTGGAACTGTCAAATATCTTCAAGTAACCTTTTTGCGGCGATGGATCTCAGCTCTGCTGGTTTTGATTTAATTGATCCGGGTTCCGGTGCTGGTTTATCTGGTTCTATCGCTAAGGCTTATGAACGTAAGGAAGCTTGGTTTGGCTATTACTGGGCTCCAACGGCGATCTTAGGTAAATATAAGATGGTTAAGGTTGATTTTGGTTCAGGTATTGATGTTAAACAGTTTAAAGAGTGTGTTACTCAAAATGATTGTATGGATCCTAAACCGACCATGTACCCGCCATCAGCTGTTGATAGCGTGGTTACAGAAAAATTCGCCCAAAGAGCACCTGAAGCACTGGCTTATTTGATCGGTCGCTCATTTACCAATGCACAGATGAATACATTGTTAGCTTGGATGGAAGATCAGCAAGCCGACGGTGAATATACTGCAGAGTATTTTTTGAATAACTATCAAGATACTTGGTCGAAATGGCTTGATGCTGCAACGGTTACAAAAATTAAAAAAGCGTTATTAGAACTTAAATAAACAATCGAATCGCCCGGCCTAGCCGGGCTTTTTCGTTTAGGGAATAAATTCAATGTCAGAAAAATCATGGTTAACTGAAATTCCGCAGCTTGACCGCCACCAGCTTTTAGATATCCGTAAAACTCTCGACGGCGCTTATCGTAGTTTTTCGCGCGAATACGGAGATACGATAGAGGCCTTTTTCGATCCATTACTTACTTTCCTTATCTGGTTTGAAAAACTACTTTTAAGCACACCATGGTGGTTAGTGATTGCGGTATTAGCTGCGTTTGCTTTTTTAGCCAGTCGTTCGTGGAAGTTGACCTTGGGTGTTGCAGGTTCGTTTTTCTTAATTGGCTATTTTGGGATGTGGGACAATACCATGCGCACCATGAGCATTATTTTGGTGTCGACCTTGTTGTCGGTGATTATCGGTTTACCGATAGGCATTGCGATGGCCCGCTCCAATAGGGTGCAGTCATTTGTTACTCCAGTGTTAGATATTATGCAAACGATGCCCGCATTCGTTTATTTAATCCCCGTGGTGATGTTATTGGGCATCGGAAAAATACCTGGGGTTATTGCGGTAATTATTTATTCAGTACCCCCCGTGATTAGGCTAACCAACTTAGGGATCCGCTTGGTTGATAAAGAGGTACTTGAAGCCGCTACGGCATATGGCGCGAACTCAATGCAGCGATTATTTGGGGTGCAATTACCACTCGCAATGCCAAACATTATGGCCGGTATCAATCAGACAATTATGATGGCACTTGCAATGGTCGTTATTGCTTCAATGATTGGCGTTAAAGGATTAGGTCAACCAGTATTAAAATCAATCACCAATCAATATTTTACGCTTGGATTATTAAATGGGTTAGCGATCGTTGCGCTCGCGATTATCTTTGATCGAATATCACAGAGTTATGCTAAACGTACCCTGCAAAGTTTTGAAGGTAAATAATATGAGCAACAGTAAGCAACAAAATAATAATAAAAATAAAACGCCATTAATTAGAATAAAAAATCTGTATAAGATCTTTGGTGATAACGAAAAAAAGGTCTTAGAGAAAGTTAAAGCGGGTCAATCTAAAGATCAAATTTTAGCCGAAACAGGTCATACGCTGGGGCTGTCTGATATAAATCTCGATATATATCCGGGAGAAATTTTTGTAATAATGGGCTTATCAGGCTCAGGTAAGTCAACTTTAATCAGACACTTTAACCGCCTAATCGAGCCTACAGCAGGCGCAATAGAAATTGATGGTCAAGATGTAATGACCTTAAGCACGAAAGAACTTCAGGATTTTCGCCGCCATAAAATGTCGATGGTATTTCAGCGTTTTGGTCTGATGCCGCATCGGACAGTGATTGAAAATATCGGTTATGGTTTGCAAGTCCAAGGTGTTAAAAAAGAAGAGCGGCTAGAACGCGCTGGGCAATGGCTTAAAACAGTCGGACTAGACGGTTATGCCAAGCAATTCCCGAATCAGCTGTCTGGTGGTCAGCAACAACGTGTTGGTTTAGCACGTGCGTTATGTACCGATGCTGAAATTTTATTAATGGACGAAGCCTTCTCCGCACTTGACCCTTTAATCCGTAGTGAAATGCAAGATCAATTGATAGAATTGCAGCAAAAACTGCAAAAAACTATTGTGTTTATCACGCATGATTTAGATGAGGCACTGCGTCTTGGTGACACCATCGCTATTTTGCGTGATGGTGTATTAGTTCAGCAAGGAGCCCCGGTAGATATCTTATTAAATCCAGCGGATGATTATGTTGAAGCATTTGTTAAAGACGTCAATCGCGCTCGTGCTTTGACTGTTGAAACGGTGATGCAGCCACAAATTTGTCGGATCTCGAGCGAAACAATCGGTGAAGCCGTTGCCCAAATGCGTCAATCAAAACACGATTATGGTTATGTGGTCAATGGTGATGGTTATCAAGGCATCATTACGCAAGACACCTTAGAGAATGTCGAACAAAGCGACTATAGCAATGCTATTGACTCGTCGTTATTAGAAGATGTGCCGGGTGTGCAAGCCGATGCGTTATTAGAAACCGTCATTCCTGAGATGTTAGACAATGTGTTGCCGTTACCGGTATTAAATGAAGACGGTGACGTTGAAGGGAACTTGTCTCGTTCAACATTGGCAGAGATATTAAGTGATCAAGTAAGAAATAGTACTAATAAGTCGAACACCGCGTAGTTTCATTGGCTAAATAGGATTTAAGGTCGCCGTAATTAGTTGCTAATTACGGCGATTTTTTATTAAGCCCAATACTTATAGATTCTAAACCTAAGCCAAATATGTATTAGCCAACTCTAGTGCTATAAAGTGTTATATCAGTCAGAAAATACCTTAAAAAAATCTTCACCGGCTATTTAAGCAAATAACAGCATTAATTGGGCGGCAAATTTATGCTTAAGTACTTTGTGAACAAAGTATCTCCATTAGTTTAAGTTGCTGTTGTGATAACTACGTTGGAAAATACCGACAATGTAAAATTAAGCTACTTATTATTATCAGATAACCAAAGAATACTGTGCCTTAAACGCGTGCCTTAAACGCAATGGAATGGTAAAATACGCGGCATCAGTTATTTATTATCCAATTGCGTTGCAATATTGAGCAATAGCGCATTTGTTAGAGAGAGCACTATGAATTTAGACTTTTCAGCCATTTTTGAAACGGCACCAAACTTGTTAGATCAAGGGCATGCTGGACTTGCGGCGACAGCCATTATTTTCGCATTATTGTATGTCAGTAAAAAAGGCAAAAATGAAATTGTCGAAAAAGAAATCGAAGTAATCAAAGAAATTGAAGTGATTAAAGAAATTGAAGTGATCAAAGAAATTGAAGTAATCAAAGAAGTTGAAGTGATTAAAGAAATTGAAGTAATCAAAGAAGTTGAAGTGATCAAAGAAGTTGAAGTAAGTGCGAAACTTGACTCAACCAGCCCAGCTGCTGCCTTGCAATTATTATCTTTGCTGCAGCAAGAAGCCCGCTTTATCGACTTTATCAGTGAAGATCTGACTGGCTTTGCCGATGCAGAAGTTGGCGCGGCAGCACGCGTTATTCACGAAGGTGGCCAGAAAGTGCTTAGTCAATATTTCACCTTGGAGCCAGTGGTTAACCAAGAAGAAGAGAGCCCAATTACTTTGCCAGCAGGGTTCGACGCAACGCAAATTCGCCTAACCGGCAATGTTGTTGGTCAAGCACCATTCTCTGGTATTTTGGTCCATAAAGGTTGGAAAGTTGCTGCAACAAAATTACCTAAGTTAGCGCCGGGTCATGATCTTAATATCGTTGCTGCTGCAGAGGTGGAACTATGAACCAATCACCAAGATATAGTGTTGGCATCGATTTAGGCACGACTCACTGCGTGCTGTCATATGTTGACCTGCACAGTGACAGCGATAATATTGAACCACAAATACTGACGATCCCGCAACTTACTGCTGCAGGCTCGGTTGAAGAAAAAAATCAACTGCCTTCATTTTTATATCAAGCCCACGAAGCTGAATTAGCGCCAGGTCAAATGGCATTGCCTTGGTCTGCTGATAACCAAATTGTGGTCGGCACCTTAGCTAGAAATTTAGGCAGTAAAACGCCGATCCGTTTAGTCGCTAGCGCTAAAAGCTGGTTAGGGCATGGCGGAGTTGATCGCCATAATGCCTTTTTACCACTGAACAGCCCAGACGAAGTAACTAAGGTCTCACCAGTTACTGCGAGTAAATACTACCTAGAACATTTGGCCGCCGCATGGTTACAGGCCTTTCCACAAATGCCGCTAACGGAGCAAGATGTTACTATTACTGTGCCTGCGTCGTTTGATCCTGGTGCAAGAGAGCTAACCGCTGCCGCGGCGACCGAAGTCGGCTTTGAACATTTAACATTACTGGAAGAACCACAAGCAGCGGTGTATAGCTGGCTTAAAAATAATGAAGATAACTGGCGTGAGCAAGTGAGTGTCGGTGACGTTATCTTAGTGATTGATGTTGGTGGTGGCACTACTGATTTATCGTTAATCGCAGTCACCGAACAAGACGGTAATTTAACCTTAAATCGAGTCGCCGTTGGTGATCATATTTTACTTGGCGGTGACAATATGGATTTGGCACTGGCATATACTTTACGCGCTAAATTAGCCCAACAAGGTAAAAATCTACAACCTTGGCAAATTCAAGGCATGGTACACGCCTGTCGCGATGCTAAAGAAGCATTATTAAATGACAGTGACTTGCAGTCAGTACCTATTGTGGTGCCGAGCCGTGGTTCAAAATTGCTTGGTTCAACGTTGAAAACTGAACTAACTCAGCAAGAAGTCCAACAAGTGTTAGTCGAAGGTTTTTTCCCTAAGACGCCCGTTACCGAACATCCGGTTGCGCAAGCGCGTACCGCCCTGACTCAAATTGGTCTGCCTTATGCTCAAGATGCCGCAATTTCTCGTCATCTTGCCGCCTTTCTAAATCGTCAACACGACGCGGTCACCGAGCTATTTGGTGAAAGTGAAGACGATTTCATCAAACCAACGGCGATTTTATTTAATGGTGGCGTTTTAAAGTCGGATCTGCTGTCTTCACGGCTTATGGCTATTATCAATGGCTGGTTAACCGACGCTGATGCCAACGAAGCTAAATTGTTGACTGGGGTCGATCTTGATTTAGCCGTTGCTAGTGGCGCGTCTTATTATGGTTATGTTCGTCATGGCAAAGGCGTCAGAATTCGTGGTGGCATTGCCAGCGCATATTATGTTGGCATTGAAAGTGCGATGCCGGCCATTCCTGGTATGGCACCCCCCCTAGAAGCTATATGTGTGGCGCCATTTGGAATGGAAGAAGGATCTAGTACCCAGGTAACAGACCGCCAGTTTGGGGTCGTTGTTGGCCAACCGGTACAATTTAAGTTTTTCGGCTCGACTGTGCGCCGCGATGACGAAGTTGGTACTCACCTTGATTTTTGGGCGCCTGATGAACTGGAAGAGTTACCTGAAATATCAGCGACCTTGCCGATTGAAGGTCGCAATGCTGGCGATGTTGTGCCGGTGACACTAGCGGCACGCGTCACTGAAGTTGGTACTTTAGCCCTTGAGGTTATTGCGCGTGACGGCGACGAACGCTGGCAGGTTGAGTTTGACGTGCGGGCTAAATAACCCGTTCAATACATCTTTAAATAGCAATGCAATGGCAGTAATACCCAATGGTATTACTGCCTAATTCCCACTTTTCAGCTAGTTTCACCTCTCATCACTCCGGAGTCCCAATGAACAACCAAGCACAGCCGCGTTTTCAGGTTGGTATCGATCTTGGCACAACTCACACGGTTGTCGCCTTTAGTCCTTTGGACGACAGCGTGGTAAATAGCCAAGCTCAAATAAGCCAAATATTTGAAATCGATCAATTAGTTGCGCCGGGTGTCGTGGCGAGAAAGCCCTTGTTACCGAGTTTTCGCTATCATGCAATGGCTGGTGAACTGACGAGTGATCAACTCGTACTGCCGTGGTCGCATCAAGGAGTCAGTGGCGAATTACCCTTAGTTGTTATTGGTGAGCTAGCGCGCGAGCTTGGTGCTAAAGTGGCAGGGCGCCAAGTTGTCAGTGCCAAAAGTTGGTTGTCGCACCTTGAGGTCGACCGAACTGCCGCCATTTTACCTTGGGGTAGCAGTGACGAGGTTGCAAAGGTATCACCTTTGGTCGCCAGTGCCAGTTATTTAAATCACGTGCGCCAGTGTTGGGATCATCACCATCAAGACGCACCGCTTAATCAACAGCAAGTTGTGATTACTGTGCCTGCATCGTTCGATGAAGCGGCGCGGGCTTTTACTGTCGAAGCGGCTGCACTGGCTGGGCTTGACAATATTGTGTTGCTCGAAGAACCGCAAGCTGTGGTATACCACTGGTACCAAAAAAATCGTGATAATGCCCAAGCTTTGCTGAAAGATATTCCACTGTTAATGGTCTGTGATGTTGGCGGCGGTACCACTGATTTAAGTTTGATCAGTGTTGAAATAAATGCAACTGACCATAATCTGGCACTGAACCGGATCGGGGTTGGTGACCATTTAATGCTCGGTGGCGACAATTTAGATTTAGCACTGGCTTATACCGCTGAGCAGCGGCTCAGTGTTGGTCATAAAAAAATGTCGAGTGCGGCGTTATCGCAATTAATTCAACAAACACGTCAGGCTAAGGAATTATTACTGGGCCATCAACCCCCAGAATTTGCAAATGTTACCGTGCTCGGCGGCGGTTCTCGACTGATTGGCGGCTCAAAGACGTGTGAATTAACGGGTACTGAAGTTCAACAGTTGGCCTTAGACGGTTTTTTACCACTGACTGACTTTTCACAATTACCTGATGTACGCCAGAGTGCAATTGTGGAATTTGGTTTGCCTTATGCAGCCGATCCAGCGATTAGTAAACATTTAGCGCAATTTTTAAATCAACATCAATTGGCTTGTCGTAAGGCATTACGAATGGAAACCGATGATGACAGACCCGCGATCCCTAGTGCAATTTTACTCAATGGTGGGTTGTTTAATAGCAAACTACTTAGTGACCGTGCGGCCGACGTTTTCAGCAACTGGAAACAGGCACCGGTAACAATACTTGAAAACACCAATCCTGATCTTGCGGTAGCTTTTGGCGCAGTAGCTTATGCTAAAGCACGCGCTGGCAGCCAATTAAAAATTGGCGGTGGCTCTGCTCGTTCGTTCTTTTTAGTGCTTGATAGCGATGAGGGCGAGGGCATTTGCTTGTTGCCTAAAGGCACTGAAGAAAACATTGAAGTGGCATTAAAAGAGCATGTTTTTTCATTGACCTTAGGCAAACCAGTACGGTTTAATTTAGCGTCGACCACAGATGATCAAGTCTTTAATCCGGGTCAATTGATGAGACTTAATACCGAACGTTACATTAATTTGCCACCGTTGGTCGCCGCGATAAAAAATGAGCAGCAAACTAAGGTTGATGTCACGTTAGTTTGTCAATTGACCCAAGTAGGCACGCTCGAACTTGCCTGTGTTTCGGTTAACGATCCTAGTCAGCGCTGGCAGGTTGAATTTCAAATCCGTAAAGCACTTACTCATTTAAAGGATTCTCATTCAAAAGATAGTCAGTCAACAAGTGATGGGTCACAATCAGCTTTGCCCGCCAAATTCCCCGAGGCAATTGCAGCAATCGAGACGGTATACGGTAATAGCAACAAAACCACAGATCCTAAAGCGGTCAAAAATTTAAAACCGGCATTGGAAAAAGCACTGGGAAAACGGGAAGATTGGCAAACGCCAGTATTAAGAGAGTTAGTTGATTATTTGTTACAGGGTCAAAAACGTCGTCGCCGTTCAGAGTTACATGAACGAAATTGGTTTAAGCAGGCTGGTTTTATGTTGCGCCCGGGATTTGGTTTTGCGCTCGATGATTGGCGAGTTGAACAAATATGGCCACTTTATGCCACCGGGTTACAGTTTAACAAAGCCACGCCAAGCTGGGCTGAGTGGTGGACTTTTTGGCGCCGCGCAGCCGGTGGCTTAAACGAGCAACGCCAGCAACAGATTTATCATGATATTGCTCCTTACATTAATCCAAGCAATTTAAAAAACCGTAAGCTTGTCGCTGAACTCGCGACTAAATCTTACGAAGACATGGTACGACTGGCGGCATCGTTAGAGCATCTATCGCTTGCGACCAAAATAGAGTTAGTGCAATGGTTGCTTGAACGCACGAAAAAATCGGCCAATGCGCAAGCTAATTGGTGGGCAATCGGGCGTATTTGCAGCCGTTCACTATTTTATGGCAGCGCTCATAACGTGATTGCTCCGACTCAGATAGCCGCTTGGTTGCCGCAACTACTTAAGCACGATTGGAAAAAAGACCAATTCATTGCTTTTGCCGCCGTCATGATGGTGCGCAAGTGCGGCGATCGTACGCGTGATCTTGACGACAGTCTAATCGCGCAGGTTATCGACAAGCTCAGCAAAGCTAAGGCACCAACAAGTTGGATCGAAATGGTTAGTCAGGTCAAAATACTTAATGAGGCTGAAACCAAGCGGGTTTATGGCGACGCTTTACCAGCGGGTTTGGTACTACAATCAAACTAAACTTATAAACATTCTGGAATGCTGTTGACTACTATAAGTGAGTAGTCAACCGCCGATTACGCCATATCCAAATGCCTTGAATCTGTTACATTAAATGTTTCTGCGCACCTAACTTGTTGAAAGTGTTGTGATTTCACAGGAAAAACTTGAGTGGCATAGATGCTACTCCAGAGCCCCCATAGATGGGTTACGGCGACTTACTGTTCTAATGGCAACACTTATACAACAGAGCCAAATGCCTTAGATGTATACAACCTGATTCTGTATGGGCCGTTGCAATGGCTGCTATTTTTGCTGCCGTGGCTAAACCTATAAGCACTCGGCTGCTTTAGCTTGAAATCACTTAGTAATGAGTTGATATTTGTTAAGTTGCTCTGTAGTCATCCAATGCACGCTGTCAAAATTTTCGGCATTAAGGGTGAAAAGTAAAAGTCTGGGCATTTTTTTTCCTAACATTTCTCGTGAGTACGTTAATAACGGCGCATGTTCTAAATCACTTTTTGCCAATTTGTTTGCAGGTTTGTTATTAACACAACACCATGAATGTACTCCGACTTTACCGCCTTTCCTACTTTGCGGGTAAGGCCAACGGTAAAGATATTTCGGTGATCGGAAATAGTAATACAGACAACGAAATACTTTATCTATTTTTCGAGTCTCTGATATTGACTCGAAAAATAGAACAGGAGTCTAATGCTCGCAGTTATTCGCGTCGTTAACACTGGATATTACCACCCCAATAAGAGATCAGTTTGTTCAATATTTATTTTCTATATTGCCGACTGATTTTTCAACACAAGCCAAAATTAAATTTTGTGGGCCGAGCGGCACTGATGCGGTAGAAGCCGCATTCAAGTTAGTACGCACGGCGACAGGGCGCAATACTATTCTCTCTTTCCAAGGGGCTATCACGGTATGAGCTAAGGCGCGATTAGCCTAGGGTAGTCGTCAGCCAAAAGCGGCATTAGAGGCTTTGCTTAGAGTGGGGTAATTCTTACCATACCCTTATGATTATCGTTGCCCGTGGCGGTGATTTTTGAAGAGATTCGCAGTCGAACGCCGCTGTTGCGTTGGCTTACTACCAACCAGTGAGGCGATGCGGCCAGTGCTGGCAGGGCAGTGGCTGAATTACTATCCGAGCATTGGGTTAATAATGCCTATGGACCGACGGAATGCTCTGACGATGTTGCTTTTTTCAGGATAGATAAAGCATCAACAACCAGTCATTATTTACCGATAGGTACCCCGATGGACAATAACCGTTTATATTTATTGGATAAAGGGTTTGATCTGGTCCCGACCGGTGCCATTGCTGAACTATGCATAGCGGGAACGGGAGTCGGCCGAGGTTACAGCCATGATCCAAAAGCGCTTTTATTCTCAAAGTTTTTATAGGTTACATTGATAATAAAGAAAAAAAACACGCAATATTGTAAATCTTTATGGCATACATTCGTTATTATTAATTAGATTAACTATTAATAGTGGAATGATTTTATGAAAATAAACTCTCTTTTTGTTGCCTTGGTGTTTTGTAATACTTATTTAATATCAGTAGCTAATGCCGATGAGTTGCCTAAACCTGGTACGCTTTTTAAGGACTGTAATATATGCCCCGAAATGGTGGTATTACCTGCTGGTGACTTTATTATGGGTACGCCAGAATCTGAGCTCGGACATCAGCCTGATGAAACTCCTCAGCATAAAGTTACCTTCAAAAAAGCCTTTGCCATTAGTACTTTCCAAGTGATGTCTAGTGAATGGGATGCTTATGTACAGGAAACCGGGGTTAAAATTAAAGATGGCGATACCCGTCCTGGTCGTGCTTGTAAGGCTGGGAAACCTAGTTATCCTCAAGGTACACGACAACCTGCTGTGTGTATGAACTATTATGATGTTCAAGCCTATGTTCATTGGATCGCTAAAAAAACAGGTAAAGACTATCGTATGGTCAGCGAAGCTGAGCGGGAATATGCTGCCCGTGGTGGCACTTCTGGGCCTTTTCCTTTTCCATTTGATAAGGAAGGGGTATATCAAATAAATAAAAATGCCAATACCTACGGTGATGCCGACGGTTACACATATACGGCACCTGCTGGCAGTTATCCCCCCAATGCTTATGGCGTATTCGATATGCATGGTAATACCTATGAATGGGTTGCAGATTGTTGGCATGATAGTTATGAAGGTGCACCTGCTGATGGTCACGCATGGATGGATAGTGACAGTGAAAGTTCTTTGGTGAGTTTGGTCAAAGCAGACAATTGTGAATCTTATCAGATCCGTGGTAATGATTGGATTGAGCCAGCTATTTTTTCTCGCTCAGGTAATCGTAATCATCGCTCTCCTGAGATCCTTGGAGATTGGCTTAGTTTTCGCGTGATCAGAGAGTTTTAATTTCATCGTGAACTGCAGTTTATCACTAACCTCTCCGATTTAAATGCTTCGAGGAAGCATTGCTATTAAACTGGTGGTGAGTGACAGCCTTAACATTGTTAACGATTGTGCTTATTTGCGCTTGGTTATTGATAATTTGCTTAAAAATGCCATTAATCACGCTGCAGCTCAAGTTGTATTAAGCGCTGTCGCAACAAAGGGTCGTGATAACGCATTGATCGAAATTTGTGTTGAGGACGACAGTGCTGGCATCGACGAAGCCGACTATGACATTATTTTTATCGCATATGCTCGCCTAGACTAAAGTCGTTCTCGAAAAACGGGCGGTTTGGGCTTAGGTTTGGCGATTGCACAAAAAGCGGAAAAGCGCTTAAACAGTAAAAAAATTGTTACTAAATCGCCATTAGGCGGCGCCAAATTTATTGTGCGACTCTAGTATCAGGCGTGATAACTAAGCCGCTATTGCTTACACTCCCTTACACTAAAACAAGATAATTGCTGGATAATTAAAACATCAACTACTTAAGAAATGAGATGTTTTAAATGAAAAGACCAATAGTAACCTGTATTGTCGGTACCCTCATCAGCCTTGGGCTTACGGCTTGTAATTCCAGCAGTAAATCAGTCACTGGAACGACCGTTACGTCAGCGAAAAAATCAACGACAGCGGTTGTTATACCACCACTATCAAGTGCCAGCCTTGCGTTAGGTATTACTGCGGTGCCACCTGAACTAGCTAAGGTGTATACGCCACAATATAAATTCAATCGTTATGCTAAGCACCTTGCGCCAAATGGAGAGGCTATTCACATTGTTGCTCAAGATAAATTATCGGATGATCAAATTGTTCGAGCGCGATCCATTTTAGGCCATTACTTGAAAGATTACTCGGGTTCAATTTATGGCGCCGACAAATCAGCAATCGCGAATAAAATGACAGAAAACGGTGCCATTCTTTTATTGCTTAATGGCAGTGACGATGGAACAAACCCCGCGGGTGAAGTTGATGGTCAGCCTTTATATCAAGAAGAGATACAAGTTGAAGGGGGTAAATGGTATTTTCAGCAAGACTATAATCACCGCGATGCCTCTTTTGAAGAAATACTCCATCTAGTACACGATTATGGCATTGGTGTTGATCAAGGTGAAACCTTTGAAGGCGCCTTACCTGCTTATCAGGCTGACATTCGTGCAGCACAAATCAGCGCCCAGTCTAATAAAGTATGGGGTGGGGAAAGTGAATGGATTAGTGAATTAACCATCGAGAATAGCCTTACTCAAGAATATTTAGCTTCAGTTATCGATGCATATTATGGCTTATGGGGGGCATGGCAGTCGACTGTTGGCGATACCTCTGCCGGTCAACTTATTCTCGACGAGAAAACACTTAGTCTTGACTGGGTCACTACTCGGAGCATGTGGGGCGGTTACGCACCCAAAAATCGTGCTGAAATATCAACCGAAGATCAAGCTGGGACTGAGCTAATGACTAACAAGTTTTTTCACCCATATTTAACTTATAACGCTAGAATTGCGGCTGAGTTTGCTGGCGAATTCTTCAGTTTAAGGCTCAATTCTGATTTTAGTTACACCAATCACTCGCAATATTTAAAAGATATCACCTTAACAGGTACTAAAAATACGGCCGTTGTAGTTAACCAACTTGATAATAATATCACGGGAAATAGTGGTAACAACAGGGTGATTTTAAGCGGTGTTTCATCTGAATATACAGTCGAAAAACAAGCAGATGGTTCGATCGTAGTGACAGATTTGGTCGATGATCGTGATGGCATTAACAGGCTTTCTAATATTGAAATACTGAAATTTAAAAGCAGCTATTTATCGCTTGTCAGCATTGATTAATAATATCGGCTCTGCTGTATTATAGTGTTGCCATTTGAACAGCAAGTCGCCGTAAAACCATCACGACTTCGGCGGACTTCCTCATGCAGCAGGCATGAGGGTTCTACCTACGTTCGAGGTTCTGGACCAGCATCGATGCTAGCCTTATTTTTTCCATTTAGTATAATAAATAATGGCTTTTTAGAGCCAATTGTAGGCGTTGTTTTATTTACTCACGTTAATTCAACTCACTGTATCAATTATATTTAATTCAATTATCTAATATGTTTATGGTCTAATTTACTTGCGTGCGTTAAAGTTGTCGATAATAAAACTATCCATATTAGGTAACAGCATGTCGAACGCTTATGTCAGCAGTTTAGCCATTTATCCCCTGAAATCAGCTGCGGCTATTGCCTGCCAATCGGTCGAAGTCATTAATACAGGCTTGCTCGGTGACAGACGATTTATGCTGACAAAAATCGATGGCACTTTTATGACAGGCCGGACTCACCCGAAAATAACCACTATAGTCTGTCAATATCAAGATGATGCATTAGTCTTAAAACATCCGAGCTGTGAAACGCTTACTGTAAACTTAGCTACACTGTCGGCTGATTATCATGCAACGTCAGTTTGGGGAAATAACGTGTCGGGTCAGGGCTGTGGCGCTGTAGCCGATCAATGGCTGAGTGAATTATTGGGCGAACCGCTGCGTTTATTGTACTTTGGAGAGCAGTCTAATCGGCCAGTAGCAGGGCACGATGAGCACCAAGTTGCCTTTGCCGATGGTTTTCCGGTATTGCTAACTAACGATGAGTCGCTTACTCATTTAAATCAACGCTTAGTTACACCCGTTGCTATGGCTAACTTTCGACCAAATATTACCATTAGTGGCTTGCCAGCATGGGCAGAGGACGAGTGGGCGCAAATAAGGATCGGTCAGGTGGTATTTGATTTACCTAAACCTTGCAGTCGCTGTATTTTTACAACTATTGACCCCGCAACAGCGACATTAGCTCCGAGCTTAGAGCCCTTAAAAACGTTAAGCACTTATCGCCAGCAAGCTAATGGTACTCAGGTGATGTTTGGGGAAAATATGTTGGCGTTAAATGACGGCACAATCAACGTTGGCGATAAGGTTGAACTACTAAAAACTAAACCGCGACCGGTATATGCAGATAATTGGCAACCACCTATTGTTGAGCGTCGTTTAGCTAAGCAATTAGCATTGTCCAGTAAGTCTGTTAGCAGTGCTAGTGGCGCCAGGGCTACAAAGTTATTGCGTTGTGTTCAAATCATCGCTGAAACAGCAGATGTTAAAACGTTTGTTTTTTGCGCTGATTTAATCGAGCGATTTAGCTATTTACCAGGTCAGTTTATTACAATTTCAGTGATAATCGAGGGCAAACGACATAATCGATGTTACACGCTGTCATCGAGCCCTTCGAAACCCGATGTTATATCGATAACCGTAAAAAGAGTGACCGCTGGCATCGTCTCTAATTGGTTGCACGATAACTTTTCAGTTGGCAGTGTTTTAAACAGTTCGGCTGCGAGTGGGGATTTTCATTTGGGTGAAAATAATCGCAGTAAGTTACTGTTAATTTCAGCGGGATCTGGCATTACGCCAATGTTGTCGATAGTGCGATATATTACTGACTTGGCATTAGCCATCGATGTTCATTTTCACCACAGCGCCAAAACGGAGGCCGACTTAATATGCTTCGAGCAGTTACAGCAATTGGCCAAATCGAACCAAAACTTGAGCTTGTCTTGTAACTTTACTCGCCAAAGTGCGTTAGACCACTTCGGCGTAAGCAATCGCTCGTGCCGTTTATCTGGTGCAATGATCAGCGCTATTTGCCCTGATGTTCTAAAACGAGATGTGCTTGTTTGTGGTCCCAACGATTTTATGACTAACGCTAAAATGCTGTTAACGGATCTTGGTTTAGTGCCGGAGCAATATGCACAGGAAAGTTTTGTGGTTAATACGACCGAGGTTGAGCTAGCGCAGAGCAGTGTAAGTTACAAAGTGAAATTTTTAAAAAGCGCAATCGAAGTTGATATCACCGGCGATCAAACCATCCTTGCTGCAGCAGAAGAAGCTGGTATTTATCCCGAATATAGTTGCTTGGCTGGTATTTGCGGCAGTTGTAATAGCCAAATAATCCGTGGTGAGCTACATGCGCCAAATGCTATGGCAATAGACAGTGACCAGAGGAACAATGGAGAATTTTTACCCTGTTGCAGTTATGCCCGTTCTGACTTAGAAGTGGACTTATAAGCTTGAGAGTGTACCTATCGTGTTGGAAACAGTTGAGAGTAGGGCATAATAAAATATTGTTAGTGTCGTATATTTGAAATAAAAAGAGCGGCTAAGATTAATCTTAGCCGCTCTTTTTATTTATTAAGCGCCTAATTGATTAGTGATAATCACTAATCAATTAGCAAGTAAAGAGTTTAAGATTCTTCGGTACTAGGCTTAATTTTCTTCTTCATCATTGGTAAGTGACCAACCTCAACAGCGTTTGCAAATGACTTATCGTCTTTCTTTGCTTTTACTTTCGTTTTATTGGCTCCGGTCTTTTTACTTGAATGTTTATTGGGACCTTGGCTGGACTTTTTAGCCACTTTCTTTGGCTTCACTGGTTTAATGCCCTTAAAGCGCGCAACCATTGTTTCTATTTTCTCAAAAGAGAAGGTCTTTTTAAGTAACAGTTGGATCCGTTCAAGGCTTTGCCAATCACGGCGACTAACCAGTGAAATTGCAATGCCAGTTTTACCGGCACGACCTGTTCGGCCAATTCGGTGAATGTAATCTTCAGGGTGTTTTGGTAAATCAAAGTTAATCACGTGGCTAACGTGTTTAATGTCGAGTCCGCGGGCCGCAATATCAGTTGCAACCAATATCTTGATGGTGGTGCGCTTAAAATCATCCATGGTTTTGCTACGAACATTTTGGGCGAGATCACCGTGCAACGGCAATGCAGATAGGCCATGATCGGTTAATAATGTGGCTAAGCGCCCGCTGTCAGCTTTTGTCGCGGTAAAAATCAATATTTGTTCAAAAGGTGATTTTGTTAGCTCAAGCAACAATTTTTCTTTATGTTCAACATGATCGGCTAAATAAAGCTGCTGAGTAATTGACTGATGTTGGTCCGTGGAGTGACCAATCTCAATACGCTGGGCATTTTGCAATACTTCGACTGCCAAATTTGTAATTTGGACGTCATCGATGGTCGCTGAAAATAACATGGTTTGACGATTTCGGTGGTCTGCACTGGCATTAATGGTGGTTAAATCGGCTGAAAATCCAAGATCTAACATCCGATCTGCTTCATCAAGTACGAGTACTTCCAAGGCGTGTAACGCAATGTGACGGTGTTTTAAATGATCAGCAAAACGACCGGGAGTTGCGATAATAATGTCAGGTTCTTTGCGTAAGACTTTGGCTTGGTCATTGAACGACTCACCACCAACAATTAGGCTGGCACTGAGACGACTACCACTGGCTAATTTTCTAAAATCAGTATAGACCTGATTCGCCAATTCGCGGGTTGGTGCCAATATAAGTGCACGAGGATCGCGTTTTGAGAAAGCTTTTGTTCGCAACAATCTTTGCATAATAGGCAATAGAAAAGCGATTGTTTTTCCTGATCCCGTCTGCGATGAAGCCAGAATATCTTTGCCAGCGATTGCAACTGGAATTGCCTGTTCTTGAACCGGGGTAGGTTGGTTAAAATCTAGGTGTTGTAACGCCGTGATGATCCGCTGATCTAAGCCAAAATTAGTGAAAGACAAAATGTGTTCCGTAACAAAAATTAATTAACCGCCATTATAATTCGTTGTTTGCTTATCTACTAATTTTTTATCCCGCTTTAGTTCACTATTTACCAGTTTAAGTTAAAACTGCTTAACTATCAGGTTAGGTGCTGGTCAACTTCCATCAGTTGGACACTATATTTCAATATAGTGTTTATATTTGTAATGTATACGAGCGCCACTACAGGTGTTGATGATGTGAAATTTATGTGCTCGGCTTGTGATATCAGAACATTATTTCGACACATTCTGAACCTAAAGGGACGGATCAGCGATAATTTAGTTGAAAATTTGGTTCCGGGGCTGCCGCAGATTAACGATAACCTACTCGCAGGTTTGTATTATCGCGCTGGCCACCAATCTAAACCCTGTGCCGCATTGTATTGTTCACGACTGCAAATTTTGACCGCACAGTCCTTTGATATCTTGCCAAGCTTATCGGCAAGATATCATAGGAAACAAGTGGTTGTTAAGGCCCAACAATGGTAAATTATCTGGTAAAGAAATCCCAATCGTTGGGCCCCTGAAGTAACTTGTGAAAGAGATCTTAAAATTATTTCCTAAAACACTTAGTTTGTATTTATTGCCAGGGCGGTTGCGTCATGCCGACGCTAATGTCGTGTCAAACGATTGCCAATGGACTCAAGCGCATTAGCTAAGCAGCACCAACGCTTATATGCTCGGTTCATAATATTAATCCGCTTGCCGTTGCTTATTTGTTTAACCATACGTTAGCACCAAGCTTAACTTTATACCCGCAAGATCCCGCAATAGCCGAGGCTTTGGCATTATGGCATCAGGGCTAACTCGAGATGAAAAGAATTAAGATGAAACAAACAATATTAGATGAAATGCGAGTATTACCGACAATTGATCTTGAGCTTGAAATAAATCGTCGGGTTGATTTTATCAGCAAGCAACTCGTTAACAGTGGCGCAAAATCACTGGTATTAGGTATTAGTGGTGGCATTGATTCAACATTAACGGGCAAGTTGGCTCAATTGGCTATTGATAAACTCAATCAAGGTCAGTCTGAATCTGCTTATCAATTTTATGCGGTACGTCTGCCTTATGGCGTTCAGCAAGATGAAGCCGAAGCACAACTGGCTATCGAATTTATCTCGCCAAGCCAGGCTATCACCGTCAATATTAAAAATGCGACCGAAAGCTTAGTCGCTGAGTGCGATCTTAATAAGATAGCCGTTAGTAGCCAGGTTAATCGTGATTTCATTAAAGGTAACTTAAAAGCAAGAATGCGAATGTCAGCGCAATATCATGTCGCAGGGCTCACTGGTGGCCTAGTTATCGGCACTGACCACTCTGCTGAAAATATTACGGGTTTTTATACTAAATTTGGCGATGGTGCTTGTGATCTTGCACCACTGTTTGGCCTTAATAAGCGTCAGGTCAGAGCTTTAGCAACCCAATTAGGTGCGCCGACGTTATTAGTAAGCAAGGCACCCACCGCAGATCTAGAGTGTGATAAACCTCAATTAACAGACGAAGAAGCACTGGGCATTACCTACGATGAAATTGATGATTTCCTTGAAGGCAAGACGGTTAGGGCCGATATTGAAGCGCGCTTAATTGCTATTTACCAACGGACCCAACATAAACGTCAGGCAATTCCAACGATTTATGGTTAATATGAATAGCGTCGACAGCACCAAGGCTGTCGACGCTATTCACGTTGCTAGTGACGCAATGGTAACCCTTGCGAAGTTAAGCCCGCGGATTTACGACTTAAAAAGAAATTATTTTTACTTTTTAGTCCGGATATTCGCCCTTTAGCATCATATTTTAACTGACCGGTCTTTTCTATAATCGTGTTGCCAGTGATCAATGCTTGTTCAATTGGGGCATGCCAAGTAAATAAGCGGGTGGGACCTCTATTCTTACCTGGTTCGTCGTCTGTCCGTTCACGGTCGATAATAATCCAGTTATCAGTCATGATCACGGTAGAAGCTGGGATCTGTTTTTTGCAGTGTTTTTTCTCAGTGCCAATACTAAACAAATCAGAATTATCAGTGAATTTCCCATGATGTAGCGTGCTGTTTTTAACCACTAAAGAGCCGCCACACGGAAAATCAATTATTCGTGAGTAACGACCGTTCAATCCTATTATATTACTGTTTTCTATTAAAGTATTAGCTGCGCGGCTTTTAAATAAATGGCCTTTACCGAATGCTGACTTAATAGTACTGTTGCGAAAAATTACCGAATCAATTTCGCCAGCATATAAGCCATGGCCCAGCCGTCTTGATTTATTGTAACGGCCAGTATTCTCGATCAAACTATTATCAACAATAATTCCTCCGCCGCGGTTGTCAGTTAATATGCCGATAGCGGTGTTTTTAATATGAGAATTGAGCAGTCGTAATCGCACATTGGTGCCCGCAAGCTTAATTCCTGCACAATTACCATTGGTACAGTTTGCATCCAAGCCATTACCGTTGAAGTTATTAATAATCACTTCACATTCGTTGCAATCGATATTTATAATGGCTCTATTGCGGCTTTTACCTCTGAGTGATACCCCGGCTAAATTAATGTTAATGGACTTATTTATGTAGAGCCCTTGGCCGTAAATTCCTGGCTTGATCACCAGCTGAGTGCCGGGTTTAGTCTTTTTGATCATTTTGTTTAAATCAACCGGACTGTATTTTTCGCTCTTGACCGTCGCCGGAAAAATCGCTGGTGTTTTTGGGTGCTTATAAATCCAAAAACCGGTTTTGTGGCTTGCAATGCCAGCAAATACATCCTGTTTTTTTAAATAAACCCACTTACTGTAAACTCTTTCATCACCTTCAATAGGTCCATAGTTGCGCCAATTAATCACCTGCCAGCCACGGTCGACAAACTTAGGGTCTAATATTGCTATTTTTCCTGCCCCATTCCAGCTAACAAGGTTGCCTGTTTTATCGATTGCAATAGATTTACCATTGGGCATATTGGTCACTAAGCGGTGAACTGACTTGCCCGTGATCGCATTAAACGCCAGCAATCCGTTACGATGAAGCGACCATAACAGCTTATTGTTATCATCGTAGTGCATTAGCCCATCACCATAACCTGGCTGGTTCGTAAATATATCACCAGGATTGATGGTTGCTTTTATCGGATCATAAATTATTGTGCGGGCAGAGGTCCCAATAATTAAGCGACCGTCGGCTAATTCAGCCGTTCGAGGATAGTTTGGTGCTATGCCTTTCATTTGTTGGTCGGTGAACACTTTCCGCCACGACAGTGGCTGTAAATTATTATGCACTTTATTTTTCGACGGGTTAAACTCATACATGCCTCTGCCACGGCCCTCAGCAGCAGCGAAAATTAGCTGACTGTTTTTATATTTATCCTCTTTATCTTCAAAACATGAACCGCCAGCCGCGCCGTGAGATAATACAAATATTGTTTGTGTTTTTTGGCTAAAGATAATGCCATCGTAGGTATGAGCGCTGCCGGGTTTCATTGGGTTTGCGCCACGCCAGCAGAGTTTTCTGGCGGGTTTTTTTTCCGATTTATTGTAATCGCGTAACACAAACAGCCGAGTTAACGGTGAGGGATCAGTGATACGAGACCACCGACCATCATTTAAGTTGAATTGGTAAACCTCATTGCCGCCATAATCTGCGTGACCACCGCCAGTGAAATACATGATCCCGGTTTGCTCGTCGAATGCCGCGCCATTCCATGCCCTTAAGACTGATGATGGTCCGGTCGACATTCTAAGGCGGCGTTGTATATCTTTGGGCCACACCGATGAAATTGAACGGTGCTTATTTGATGCGATAATTTCACACCAGCCACCGCTACCTAATTTATCTAAACAGTCATTAAGGTTGTTGCCGATTAATGTCTTGCGGCTTTGGTGTTGCTGCGTCGCGCTGACAGTTTTGGCACCAGAATTAGCGGCAGCCTCGTGATTATAAGCGACCAATCCTGCGATAACTGCAATGAACAGAGTCAAGAGAGAAAAGGAATATCCAGTTATTTTACTCTTCATTAATTACTCCACAATTTTATGACTGCTTATCAGTTTATAGGCGTGACGATTTAGTAAGCTGGAACTTGATCGATAACGGGTTTAATAAATAGTTTAGCTGAGTAACGTGTAATTGGTACTGCGGTAGATGGGGGACTGATAATAACGGCTCAACTATTGGGGGGAGCTCAGCCGTTATTTATTCAATTTAGATCATAAAGACGCTTGAAACTTAACGTGAGAAACGTTGCTGTTTGGCCATTAAGTCAATAAATGCTTGGAAAGGTAAATAAACGCCATTTAGGCGTTGATAAGACTCATTATAGAACTTGAAATCACCATGACGGCTAATTTCAGCAATTTTCTGGCTTTGATAAATCGCAAAATCATCAGGCACGCCAATATAGATAAGATCATTGGTTTGAGTACTTAATAAATCATTGCCGACACTATAGTCACTGGCAGGGTTGGTACAACCAAAGCTATGTTTAAGTAACGTTGGCAGGACATCGTAGTGAGAGGTTAATTTATTAATGGTTCCACTTGCTGTATTAGGTAAAGAAATAATCAATGGTACGTGCAAGTTCACTTTCGAATATTGGTTAGAGCTATTATAGAGAGAGGTTAAATCCATGCCCCTGTTGGCAGTGATAACAACGGTTGTCGTGGTCAAGTCGACCTGCGTAACAATGCTTTTTACTAATTGATCAATATAGCTTAATGAGCGCAGATATTGACGGGCTAATATCCGTTCTGGTGCTGATAAACTCTGTTGTTCAAGCGTGACCTTTGGCATAAAACCAGCGGGTGAGTCGAACTCCTGACTTGAAAATAAAGTAATGTTGGCATAAAAGCTGGCAGATAACGCATCGCTTGAACTGTCGTTCAAGAAGTTGACTAAATTAGTTGTTACGGTCTGATCGTGTTGTGCTACCGCTTGGTTGATGCTGGTATTTGTGTCACTGATAAATTCACGTTTAAAGCCATAAGCACGTGCTTGCTGATTGAGTAAACGCGGCATCTGGTTGGCATTAAAAATATGGCTATATTGCGCCGGCAACCCAGTGTCGAGGTTAAATTTTGCCAACCTAGGGTTTAGGCTGGTTGAAATATGTTGGGTAGCAACGATGCTTTTGGCAGCAAAATCGGTTAAATACGGCATAACTTGTGGTGTTAATAGTTGCTGGTTTGCTGTGGCTAAATTAATGATTAATAAATTATTGGCAGCATTAGCTCGACATTGTAATGGGTGCAACGGGTAGGTAATAGTCGTTGGGCTATTACTTAATTCCCGCTCTTGGCGCAATGTAACATTAAATCCGTATTTATTGAGTAAGCTACGGGCGGTTGAACCATGTGACAAAGGGAAGGTTCGATCATAGCTCAACACCGGCTGGTAAAGAGTGGCGTCGGCCCAAATATGGATAAGGTGGCTGATAAAGAATGCGACAAAAAATACGCTGGCGACTTTATTGCCGATATTCCATTGGCGGATCACTGCTAAGCGCTTCCAAATAAGGTTGGCTAACGTTAACTCTACCGTTAATAAGGCTAATAAAAATAAAGCAATGCTGCTCCAGCCGATACTGCTATCTAAATTAAAGCCATCGAGATCAAAGACCAATAAATTTAAATGAATTTGATAATTTTGATAGACACTGCCATCAATCAGCAAGGCAACAATCGCCCCCGTCGCAACAACAGCGCCAATCGCTCGCATTGCTTTGGATGATGGAAACAAAAACGTCAGCGGGAACAAAATGACGATATAGCTGACTATACCGAGTAAGGCGAAATGTCCAGCGAGAGTAAATATGAGGTACACAATGCTAATGAACGTGTCGTCGACATTTTTGGCAAAAATATAACGGGTCGACATCGCGATAGCTAAGACAATATTGGCAACCAAAAACCAGTGGCCCCAGCCGATTAAGCGCGACACTCTGTCTTTGTAAGTATTTCCAGTATCTATCATAACAACTCAAAAATTAAAATAATCAGCAAATTATCACATGATGAGCTTGTTAGGGCAACAAGCGAACACCCTGTGGTTGAAAAATATCAGGGTGTTATTGTTACAATTAGTTGCGGTTAGTGTAGGTCAACACTAATCGATGAACTAAGTGCATTTGCAAAACTGGTTGCAACTTGTTTGCGCTGAGAAGGCGGCACATTCGTATTGATGATAGTCGTCGCGGCGTTACCTAATGCCATTAAGCTCAGATCGGCTTTGGCGTTTTCATTGTCCAGTACGGTAAGCAATTGCATGATTAATTGTTCGACTTGTTCATTTGAATATTTTGATTTAACGGCCATAAAACTTATTTCTCTAGTAAAAGTGATGAGAGTTGGATCGATTGCGGTATTTAAATGTGCTTGCAAGTGCTTTTAGTGTTCATTAACACCGAGCCAAGACATTATTTTAAGCTAACGCAGTTACCAATCTTTAAAAACCAGCTTATAATACAGTAAATTTTTAGATTGGACTAATAACAAATGAGCGTATCGATCAAGCATATTATATTGCATCAAATTAATACTACCGCTGAAGGGGATGTTACTTTTTCGGCGCGAGACCAAGTGTTGTCGCCTACGCGAGATGTTGAGTTATTGGTCAGTGAGTTGCACCGTATCTACAATAGTAAGCAAGGCAAAGGTTACGGTTATTTTATTGACGATGAAGAAGGTCAGGGTGTTTTTGCTCGTTCATTGTCTGATTATTTAGATCAAGACAATGATTTTGTGGCATTTTCTCAACAAGCAATCCAATTGTTGCAAACTGAATTGTCGAAATATAACTTTGCCGAACAAGGTTATTTAATGCTGGCTAACTACACACATACGGCCAGTCACTATTTGTTTGTCGCGCTGATATCACCAAAAGATTCGATTGTCGTAGATGAAAGCCTCGATGTATTAAGCAACCAGCATCTTGAACTAAACAATTTACAACTCGCTGCGCGCATTGATCTTAGCATGTGGCAAGCCGAGCCAGACTCAAAACGCTTTATCTCTTTTATTCGCGGACGTGCTGGTCGTAAAGTGTCAGATTTCTTTCTTGATTTCATGGGCTGTAAAGAAGGCTTTAATGCTAAAGAACAAAATCGAAAATTGCTTAACGCGGTTGACGATTATTGTGATGCATCTGAATTAAGCCGCAGTGAAAAAGAACAATATCGCGAAAAAGTATTCGATTATTGCAAAGACAAAATCGATAGCGGTGAAGAAATTGGTATTCGTGAATTATCAAAGACAATCTCCGAAGGTGCTGATCAAGGTTTTTATCAATATACCGAGCAGCAAGGTTATGAGTTAGAAGAAGAGATCCCTGGCGATCGCGCGACTTTACGCCAATTAAAGAAATTCGCGGGTACCGGTGGCGGCGTGTCGATTGGTTTTGAACAAAAACATCTGGGTGAACGGATCATTGTTGATTTAGAAAATGACAAGTTGACAATTGTTGGTATTCCACCCAATTTACGCGATCAACTAACCAGACGCTTAAAGTCAGATTTCTAAGCTGACGTCTTAATATTATCTCGCGATTGTTTTTTCTAATTATGTGTGGCCAAACCTGCATTTATTGTAGGTTTGGGTATATAATGACGACCTTTTTATTTTCGGGTGGACTGTTTTTCTACCCACAGGAACCATTATGAAACTTTTTGTAAATAACTTAACCGTTATTGATTATTCTTATTTATGTGCTGAGCGTGGCATGGTGGGCGAAAGCCTGATTGTCGATATTATTCTTGATGGCAGTCTTAACGAAGAACGCATGGTACTTGACTTTGGTTTGGTTAAAAAACAAATTAAAGCGGTTATCGATTTTGAAGTAGATCATAAGTTATTAGTGCCAACGGGCAATGATGCGATTTCTTACAATTTAGTCGATGACAAAACGCAAATAATTCTCGACCGACCTGATCAATTACCTATTTATTTAAATTGCCCCAATGAAGCCTTTGCCCTGATTGAAACCGCAGTGATTGACGAGCAAGCGATAATTGACCATCTCACTATAGCGATCAGAAAAGTATTACCTGACAATGTTGTTGGCTTAGAATTAAAACTCGCAGCAGAACCAATGTTTGGACCTTTTTATCATTACAGTCACGGTCTTAAAAAACATGACGGTAATTGTCAACGCATTGCTCATGGTCACCGTTCTATCATTGAAATTGAACGTAACGGCGAAAAAGCGTTGGATCTTGAAGAGTATTGGGCCCAGCGTTGGCAAGATATTTATTTAATCACCGAATCTGACATTGTGACTCCGCAAGACATTACCTTACCAGAAGTCTTAGAACCGCTGCGTAATGTGCCACAACTACATTGGTTAGCTTATGAAGCACCGCAAGGCCGCTTCGAATTAGTGATGCCACAAGCCCATTGTGAGGTAGTTGACTTTGATACCACCGTTGAACAATTAACCGAATTTATTGCACAAACACTGGCCAACGAAAATCAGGGCGATACAATTTCAGTTATCGGCTACGAAGGAGTTGATAAGGGTGCCATGGCAGCCTGTCTCATAAAATAATGAAATTCAAGATCTTAACCAGCTTAATGCTAGTGCCATTAACAGCACTAGCCACAAATAATCAACGGGTAATTGATGCGTTAGCGCTCCAAGGTACCTTGACTCAGGGCGCTTTGATTCATGGCCATATTTTAGCTGACTCACAACTTTTCCTTGATGGCGCTATGGTGAAAATCCATAATTCAGGCGCTTTTGTGATTGGTTTTGGTCGTGATTCTAAGCTTAGCCACCAATTGAAATACACCACAGCCGATGGTAAGCAACACAATTACGCAGTGACGCTGACAGCCCGAGATTATAAAATTCAACGGGTCAATGGTATTTCAAAAAAGATTAGTCAACCAAGTAGTGCCAGTATTAAGCGGGCGCGACTTGATTCTAAACAGGTTGGTGCTGCCAGACGTAAATGGTCAGATAATACCTATTTTAACCAGTCATTTATTTGGCCGGTGACCGGTCCTATCAGTGGTGTTTACGGTTCCCAGCGTTTTTATAACGGTAAACCTAGTCGCCCGCATTTTGGGGTAGATATTGCCAGAACAACGGGCACTGTCGTAGTGGCACCGGCAGATGGTATCGTGCGGTTATTTGTTCCTGATATGTTTTATTCAGGCGGCACTTTGATTATCGACCATGGCATGGGGGTTTCTTCATCTTTTTTACACCTCAGCGCCGGATTAGTTAAAGCGGGCGATCGGGTAACTCAAGGACAGCCCGTGGCAAAAATTGGCAGCAGCGGCCGTGCCACCGGCCCTCACCTTGACTGGCGCATGAACTGGTTAAGACAACGAGTTGACCCGCAATTATTAGTGCCAGCAATGGTCAAATAAAAAATTATTAAGTTAAGCCAAATCACAAAAAGCCCTTAAACAAGGGCTTTTTTATGTTCACGACTAAATGGATTTAGGAGGTAGGGCGAAGCATGGCAGGAAATTAGTTCCAGACATTTCCTAAGTACCGCCTTCTATGGCGGCACTCTTAATTGCCATACACCGAGCTATTATGTCTTACGTATTTGCACGATAATGCCCATGTCTGGGTGATCAAAATAATGGATCTCTGTTGATTTAACACGGCGGTGTTGGATCATTGGGTGGTTGATTAACCAAGGAAATTGAGATTCAAGTTGAGTTGGGGAAGCCAATAGTTGCTTGCTCGATGGTGAATTGATTAAGCTGGTGCTTTCAGTTTCAGTATTAGGCTCAGACCCAGACTGTGGCTTGACTAATCCTGACAATGCTTGACTATCAAATGGGGAATTTGGGTCTTGTGCTGTCGGATTCGGAATTTTTAACGTAATAGTTGACGCTATCTTGCGGTTTAACTCTATTTCAATAAAGAGATAATGGCTCAGGTAGACATTAAACAAGCCATCAATTTCCCATAATGGCCACTGCTGCAGAGCTGAGTCTGCCAGGTTGGAATTGAGTGATATAGGGCCAATAGCCGAACCATCTTGATTAAACCGATTTGCAAAATTTTGACCCGCAAATAGGTGTAACGGTTGGGCTAAATGGCGTGGTTTTACCAGTTGGCGCCAGCCTATGTGCAATTTAGGGTTAAGATTTTTCTGGCGTTTTAGTCGTTTAACTAACCAGTTTAAGCGTAAAGACGATTTTGGCAATAACCGAGGTGAACCAGAGCGCGCTAAAGATGATGCACTTACGCGCAGTGGCACATTGGCAGGCATGAGTGGTGGCGCAACCACTTGATAGTTGCGACCCTGATAATTAAAACGCGTTGGCAATGTAAACGGTTTAAGCAACGCGCTATATTCATTTGTTGCGGTATTACGCGCTGAACGGTTCGCCTGTGGCGCCAAGACACACTTAGTTGGTTGTCCCAAACTTGAGTTATTGACTTGATTGTCCGCAATCACTTGTTCAATTTGCTGTTGGTTTAGCGTTGGGCAGCGGTGAAATGACGGTACCAATGCAGCCATTTGGGTATTAATTCCGCGGCTGGTGTCGATGGTTGGGGTGTCATGGGGCCAAGTTTCACTACTGCTTTCGCCGTTACGTTCAAATATAACGACTTCGATATCGAACCAGCGTTGGGCGGCGATACTTGGTGCACTCAATAGTGATAGCGCTAATAAGCTAGGGATCAGGCGCACATTAATTCTCCGTTTGGTGTTGTTCAAATTCGTCAAGCATCGCGTCGATCAGTTGTAGTCGATCCTCTGCAGACTCCGTTTTAATTAAAAACTTAAGCTTACTGGCGCCGTCAAGTTTATAAATTGCTGGTTGCTGTTGCAACAGCGATAGTAAGTAAGTTAGTTCGACTTTAGAATTATCACTAAACTCAATCTGGCCACCATGGGGCCCAGCTTCAAGGCGTTTTATGCCTAATGCCCCGATCCTTTGTTTTAGCGCCGCAGTGGCAAATAAATTCTTAGCCGCTGACGGTAACAAACCGAATCGGTCAATTAGCTCAACTTGCAGGGCGTCTAAGGCCTTTTGAGTACCACAGTTAGCGACTCGTTTATACAAAGACAGTCGGGTATTAACGTCAAAAATGTAATCGTCGGGTAACAGTGCTGGGATTTTTAGATCGACTTCTGATCCTTGATTTAATAAATTATCCAATGACAGTTGCTTGCCTTGTTTTAGCGCATTAGTCGCACTTTCGAGCATTTCCATATATAGGCTAAACCCAATCGTTTGGATCTGGCCGCTTTGGTCGTCACCTAATAACTCGCCCGCACCGCGAATTTCCAAATCATGGGTTGCTAGCACGAAACCAGCCCCAAGATCGGTTAAAGACTCTATCGCTTCTAAGCGCTTGACTGAATCCTTTGACATCTGTTTTTTATCTGGGGTTAATAAATAAGCATAAGCCTGATGATGCGAGCGACCAACTCGGCCACGTAACTGGTGCAGTTGTGCTAAACCAAACTTGTCAGCGCGATTAATAATAATCGTATTGGCGGTCGGAATATCAATGCCCGTTTCAATAATGGTGGTACATAGCAATAAATTGTAGCGTTGATGCGAGAAATCGGACATGATTTTTTCAAGCTCGCGTTCTCGCATTTGTCCATGGGCAATTGCAATACGGGCTTGCGGCAATAGCGCTTCGAGCTCTTGCGCCATATCTTCTATTTTATCGACTTCGTTATGGAGGAAATAAACCTGACCACCGCGCATTATTTCGCGGCGTACTGCTTCTTTGATAATACCGGTGTCATATTGACGCACAAAGGTATTTATCGACAAACGTCGCGACGGCGGGGTTGCGATAATAGACAAGTCGCGCATGCCACTCATTGCCATGTTTAGCGTCCGTGGAATGGGGGTCGCGGTCATGGTTAAAATATCGATATTGGCGCGCATCGCCTTAATCTTTTCTTTTTGTCTGACACCAAATCGGTGTTCTTCGTCGACAATGAGTAAACCGAGATCGGCAAATTTAACATCGCCTTGAATCAATTTATGGGTCCCGATCACAATATCTACTTGGCCATCGGCCAGTTGTTGCATCGTTTCAGCTTGCTGTTTGGCGGTTCTAAAGCGTGATAACTGGGCGACTTTAACCGGCTGCTGGGCAAACCTGTCGGTAAAATTATCAAAATGTTGCTGTGCAAGCAGGGTGGTTGGCACCAATATCGCGACTTGTTTACCATCATTAACCGCGACAAAGGCAGCGCGCATGGCCACTTCCGTTTTACCAAAACCAACATCGCCACAGACTAACCGGTCCATCGCGGTATTTTTTTGCATGTCAGTCACCACATGTAAAATAGCATTTTGCTGATCGACGGTTTCTTCAAAGGGGAAACTGGCGGCGAACTGATTGTAATGATCAACATCGAGCTTGAACTGATAACCCGTCCGGATAGCACGCTGGGCATAAACCTCTAAAAGTTCGGCGGCCACATCGCGAATTTTTTCTGCCGCTTTACGTTTTGCTTTTTGCCACTTTTCGCTGCCTAAATAATGCAGTGGTGCTGACTCTTCACTGGCGCCACTGTAGCGTGAAATTAAATGCAACGAGGCGACAGGTACATAAAGCTTGGCATCGTTGGCATAACCTAACGTCACATACTCAACATTAATGCCACCATTTTCAAGGTAGGTTAACCCTTGATAACGGCCTACGCCATGATCGTAATGCACCACAGGCTGGCCAATTGACAATTCAGCGAGCGAGCGAACAATCGCTTCACTTGACTGGGCACGGGCTTTTTCGCGGCGTCGGCGCTGACTTATTTGAATGCCAAACAGTTCTGTTTCACAAATAAGCAGCACATTAGCGTCGGTTAACACCACACTGTGTTCTAACGGCGCGACAATCACCACATAATCACTGGTATTGGTCAGTGCTTGTTGGTAAGTGTCGGCAAAACCAAATTTATCTCGCGATTGACTGAGCAGTTCGAGCAACGCTTCTTGTCGGCCTAAAGATTCGACACAAAATATCACTTTACTGCCATTTTTCTTGGCTAAATAGTCCGTTAGGTTCGCGGTTGGCACATCTGCTTTGTGATCAATTGCAATGCCGGTGATTGGCTGGCATTCAAGGTTAAACTGGCCGGCTTTTTTTCGTATTTCGTCATGGTCAAAATGAGTTCGGTTTAAATTTTTTAAACCACCGAAGAATTCTTCGACCCGACAATAAAGCTGTTGCGGCGGTAATATTGGGCGCATTCGGTCATAACGACGGTCTTCATATCGCTGGTTAACATCTTGCCAAAATTGTTCGCTGTTGTGCTTGATATCACCTTGGGTTAACAGCTGAGTTTGTGCGGGCAGGTAATCGGTTATATCGTGACTGTCGCTAAAAAATAGCGGAATGTAATACTCGATGCCAGCGGGCCAAATCTGCTTGGTCACTTGCTGATAAATTGAATCGGGTTCATTACTGGCGCCAAATTGGTCGCGCCACGCACTTCTAAATTGTTCAATCGCTAGTTTGCTGGTCGGAAACTCATGCGCCGGCAATATTTTAATTTGTGATACCCGATCAGTCGAACGTTGCGTTTCAATGTCAAAAAAGTGAATGCTGTCAACGCTGTCATCAAGATAATCTATCCGGTACGGCTGATGGCTGCCCATTGGGAAGATATCAAGAATTGAGCCACGCTGGCTATATTCACCATGCGCCATCACTTGATGGACATTAGCATAACCCGCTTGTTCTAATTGTTGCTTGAGCTGGTCCGGTTCACGGATTTCATCCTGTTGCAATAATAACGAATGGCCGGCCAAAAAACTCGGTGCTGGCAATTTGGCCATTGCGGTTGCAACGGGCAATATCAAAATGCCTTTGTTCATCGATGGTAAGCGATATAGCGTTTCTAGGCGCTGCGAAATGATGTCTTGATGGGGCGAGAAATTATCGTAAGGTAAGGTCTCCCAATCAGGAAATAGCAAGACATCAAACGCATGATCTTGTGCGAGGTAAGCTAGCTCTGCTTCAAATTTTATCGCCGAACTGGTATCGGCACACAGTAATAGCGATAAGCCATCAAAAGCGGCAGCGCGTTCGATAATAGCTAAAGCCAAGGCTGAGCCGGATAAATTTCCCAGAGTAATTTGACCCTGACTCGGTGCAGGAATATTCGATAGCAAGATAGTAGGTACCATTGATTAAAAACTAACGGATTGGTCGGTTGAACCAAGCAGTACAACCTAAATTGGCGCTAGTATAACTCAAATATGTTTAGGAGATGAAGTTACTGCTTATTTTCTTTACGTTTATCGGCGCGTTGTTTGAGCGCAATCGATTGAACTTGCAAAGAAGTGCGCACCAAGTGCTCTTGGTCGTCGGCGATAATTTTGGCGTATTGCACATCAATCATAAACTGATTGTCGCTGACTTGGCAGGCTGTAACGCGTCCAATGCAATAGACCGCGCAGTTGGTTTCTGAAATAAATATTTTAAGCGTGACCAATTGCTCAATGGCTAAAGGTTGTGGTGACAGATAAGTCAATTGACTGCCACCAAACTTAATGCCGTGATGGCGAAACTGTTCTTCGTCATGGGTGGTCAGGAGATAACCCATCATCATGTCGATTTTTTTTGCCTGTAAATTAAGAAACTCAGCTAGCTCTATCGCAACGCCACCGATCTGGCGAATTGACGACAGCGTTTGACTGTCAATGGTGCTTATTTGCGAAGCCAATTTAAACGGAGCGGGGATCGACAATTCGAACGCTTCTTGTGTTGGCAGTGGTGCACCAGGTGCGAGCGGAATTGCATTAACTTGAAAAGCGTGTTCGATTGAAAAGAACTGATCTGAATTGTTCACCATGATCCCTTATCTGTAATTACCAAGAATGCAGGGGTTAACTGCACTCAAACTAAAGTTATCCCAGTCATCGGAAAAAAATGCTTGGGTAAATATTTGTTTCGCATTATGATCACGCGAAATATTGATTATTAATCAATATACCAATTTTTAACAGTCTAACAAGAGATTAGCACCGTAACTGCTGTTTAGTTAAGCAGATTAGGTTGATTTCCCTTGTGACTCACCATTCAATTGAGGTGTTATTTGCAATCGATGTCGCTTTTTATTGCCTGGCGTTATGCCAGAGCGCGTCAAGGCAGTCGTTTTTTAAATTTTATTACCCTATTTTCGATGGCCGGCATCGCACTAGGTGTGATGGCGTTGATCGTGGTGCTATCGGTAATGAATGGCTTTGAACAACAGCTAAAACAGCGGATTCTTGGAGCTGTACCTCATGTCCTTATCTCGCAATCTACCCCCGCCAACCTCGAACAATGGCAACCGTTGATTAACTCTTTATCTGAGCTAGAACAAGTGCAGGCGGTGACTCCAGTCAATAACTCTGGTGCGATGATCCAAGGCCCGAATAAGTTACAGGCAGTATTATTGCAGGGCATTGATCCGACGTTGGAACAGGGTGTCAGCGTTATTAGTCATAATATGATTGCAGGACATTTTACGTCACTTGAAGCGGGCAGATATGGCATCATCGTCGGCAGGGCACTTGCTTATCAACTCGGGGTGTCTGTCGGAGATAAAGTGCGGGTATTGTCGGCGCGGCGCAGTATCTATACGCCGCTTGGCCGCATGCCGAGCCAGCGTAAATTTACTGTGGTTGGGTTATTTGAATTAGGCTCAGAAATTGACGCCAATGTTGCGCTAATCCATCGGGTGGATGCGGCACGTTTGCTGCGCCGTGCGGGCGATCAAGTTGAATCGGTCCGGTTATATTTAACCGATGCCTTTGCTGCAACGGCCACCACGGCAAGCATTGCACCGCTGGTTGCACAACATAGTGATAATCAAGCAACGATGACCAGTTGGCACCAAAGTTATGGGGAGTTATTTGCCGCGGTGCAAATGGAAAAAAACATGATGTGGCTGATGCTGAGCCTAATTATAGGAGTTGCTGCGTTTAACATCGTATCAGCCTTAGTTATTTTGGTTACGGAAAAACAAACCGCGATTGCGATATTATCTACTTTGGGTTTGTCACCACGCCGAATTGCCAATATATTTATCATTCAAGGGGTTGTTAATGGCGTCGTGGGCGCAATTATTGGGCTGGTTTTAGGCTTAAGCGCCGCGATATTTCTTAATGATATTTTATCCTTGCTGGGTATTAATGCCTTGGCCAATCCTGTTGCTCCTAGTAGCGGTCTGCCAATCTTGATCCGGCCGCTGCAAATATTTTACTTAATGCTGGCGACCATTACGGTCACTTTCGTCGCCACCTTATATCCATCGTTTAAAGCGGGGCAAGTGAACCCTGCAGAGGCACTAAAATATGAATAATAGTTTGCTGACTTGCCAAGGTATATCCAAGTATTACCGTGATGGTGACCACCAAATACAGGTATTGGACACCCTTGACTTAACGATTAATTCCCATGAATTACTCGCCGTTACCGGAAGTTCGGGTTCTGGTAAGTCGACCTTGTTGCATATATTGGGCACTTTAGACACACCAAGCGCTGGTCAGGTCTTATTTAAGGGCCAGGATATTCACCGTTTATCTGCGCGCGAGCAGGCTCGTTTTCGTAATCAAGAGCTCGGCTTTATTTATCAGTTTCATCATTTACTTGGCGAATTTAGCGCGTTGGAAAATGTGATGATGCCATTATTAATTGCTGGTGTATCGCGGGTAAAAGCCAAACAGCAGGCGCTAGCGATGATTGCTCAGGTAGCTTTAAAGGACAGATCTAGTCACAAGCCGTCACAGTTGTCCGGTGGTGAACGCCAACGTATTGCGATTGCCCGTGCGCTGGTAAATAACCCTTCGCTAGTCTTAGCCGATGAACCAACCGGCAACCTCGATCATGAAAATGCCGAAATAATTTTTGAGTTGTTAAAATCGCTGCGCGAGCAACAAGGCACAAGTTTTGTGGTGGTGACGCATGATCGCGAATTGGCCAGTTGTCTGGATCGCGTTGTGTCATTGCAAGCAGGGCACCTAACCAGCCAGCAGCAGGCCAGTTAATGGACAAATCTATATCACTGTTGATTGGCTTGCGCTTTTTATTGGCCAAAAGCAGTAATCGTTTTATCTCTTTTATCTCGATGTCGGCGATGCTAGGCATTGCGGTGGGTATTTTAGTATTAACCATTATTTTATCGGCGATGAACGGCTTTGAACGTGAGTTAACGAATAAATTGCTGTCGGTAGTACCCCATGGTGAAATTACCGCGGTTAACCCGCCGTTGCGTGATTGGCGCGCGACAATGGCGCAAGCCAAGCAACAAAATAATGTGGTTGGTGCTGCTCCTTTTATTAAAATAAGTTCGCTGATTATTCAAGGCAACGATCTTAAAGGGGTCGAACTGATTGGCATTGATCCCGGATTAGAGTCGCAAGTTTCAAGCATTAGCAAATTTGTTGAGCCCGCTGCTTGGTCGCAATTAAGAGTGCAAACTGGTTTGATTATTCTTGGTCAAGGCATCATTAAAGATTTGGGCTTGGCACTGGGTGACAAAGTGCATCTGATGTTACCACAACCGGCAGTAAATGGTCGGCTAACCACGCCAAAGTCGGTTAGTTTTACTTTGGCCGGCGCGTTTAAATTTGGAGGCAAGATTGATTATACTCAGGCTTATATAAACCTTGATGATGCGCGCAATATTACTGGCAGCGCCCAAGGGGTTGATGGTATTAGGCTTAAATTCGCCGATGTTTTTAGCGCACAATTAACCACGCGTCAAGTTGCGCTGGCTGCCAATAAACATGTTTATGTTAGCGATTGGACTCGTACTCAGGGCCATCTTTATACCGACATTAAAATGGTCAAACTTATCACCTATATTGTGTTGTTTTTAGTGATTGGGGTTGCTAGTTTTAATATCGTGTCGACCTTAGTGATGGCGGTGCAAGACAAAGAAAGTGAAATTGCTATTTTGTTAACCATGGGGCTGACTCAAGCGCGGGTGATGCGGATATTTATCGTGCAAGGCATGTTAAATGCGCTGTTAGGTTGTTTGCTTGGTGGCGTTTCTGGATACCTAGTCGCTACAAATTTAGCGGCGATAATGGCGACAATTGAAAGCTTATTTGGCTTACAATTTTTGTCAGGCGATGTCTATTTCATCGACTTTCTTCCGAGCCAATTCCAGTGGCAAGACTTGGCGTTATTGATTGGCGTTACTTTGGTGATTAGTTTTGTCGCCACGCTTTATCCAGCGCGTAAAGCCGCGGGCATTAAACCAGCGTTGGTCTTGGGACAGTAATCTAAAACGAGACAACAGTTCGTTGTCTCGTTTTAGATGGTTGTCAATTTATCTTTTTAGCTTAAGAATTTCTCAACCAGATATCGGCATTGACTGGCGCTTTATTTTTGCGTTTTTTCTTACCGGTGCCTTCAGGTCGTGCCATTGGTTTATCAGCGGCAGCAATAACTTCATTTACAACGTCTGTCACTTCAAAACCTGGTACTTGCTCACGCTCAAGCCGAACCTTGTTTTTCTTCTCGATGACTTTGAAATGATGATAGTCTTCATAATCAATCAGCGATAATGCCAAGCCTACTTCACCTGCGCGGCCACTTCGGCCAATGCGGTGCATGTAGTCTGCTGGACTTCTCGGTAAATCAAAGTTAATCACTACTGGTAGTTTTTCGATGTCGAGGCCACGGGCAGCAATATCAGTGGCAATTAATACGTCAATTTCGCCAGCTTTAAACGCTTCAAGCACCCGACTACGAGCGCCTTGGCCTTTATCGCCATGAAATACTTCTGCGGCAATCCCACGTTTTTCGAGTTTGTCGGCTAAGTGATTACAGCTGTTCTTTGCATTGACGAAAACAAGTGCTTGTCGCCATTGATGTTGTTTAATCAAATGCGCTAACAAGGCGGTTTTTTGGCCTTTATCAACGGTAAACACACGCTGCACCAAAGTGCTGGCATCTGCACTTTGCACCTGTATTTCAACCGGATCGCTAAGTAACTCTTGGGTTAAGGTCTGTACTTGCTCAGGAAAGGTCGCTGAAAATAACAACGTTTGTTTTTTATTTGGCAACAAGGCTAACAGTGCCTCGATTTCATCAGTAAAACCTAGGCTTAACATCCTATCAGCTTCATCAAGCACTAAGGTTTTAACCTTATCGAGTTTTATCGCATTACTTGAAATTAAATCGAGTAAGCGACCTGGCGTTGCAACCAAAATGTCAGTGCCACCGCGTAATGCAAGCATTTGAGTGTTGGCTGATACCCCACCAAATACAGCAATCGTTTTAATCGCGCCGTTAAAATGCACCGCATAAGATTTAATGCTGTCTGCTACTTGCTTGGCCAACTCACGTGTCGGTACTAAAATAAGTCCAGTAACATAGTTACCTTTACTGGTGTTGCTGCTCAATGAACCTTCTGCCTGCTTTTTCTCAAAAAGGTGCTGCAATATTGGCAGTGCAAAGGTCGCTGTTTTACCTGAACCAGTATTAGCCCCTCCAATTAAGTCACGTCCTGCTAATATGCTTGGGATAGCTTGTGCTTGAATAGGTGTTGGCTGTTGATACTCAAGTTCAGTTAATCGAGCTAACAAGGGCGGGATAATACCAAGTTCTAAAAAGTTGGCTGGCGTTGTTATGGTGGTCATTAATATAAAGGACTCAAAGCTAAAATAATAGCGCCTATTTTAGCGTATTTATGCCGCATTAAGTTAGTGAAATCGATGAAACCTTGCAGCATGCTGATTTTATCACAAATTCTAGCTGGGTTAGTTTAGGGGCAAACAGGTTAAATGTCTGCATTGCTAGATTATTGTCAGGTCGGTAGCTATAGCGAATACTCTTGGTATGGTCAATTTAATGATGAGAGTGCAATTTTTATTCTTCAATGTCGTTTTCGAAAATCATTAATTTGCTTGGTTATGTTGACGAAAGTATTGGTGTTAAATTCTAGGTTTTTTTAATGGTTACTGCTATTTGTTCGAAATGATCGCCAATGTAGGTGAACAAAGTATTCTCTCAAGGTAGCACCGTCACAACCTGTTGAACGCGAGTCATATCACCTCGCTACATCTATTACGACAACGATTAATGATTCTAACCTGACAATAATACCGATAAAACTGAATTCAAGATCAACACCATGTTACGCGATGTTGGTAGTTGGGGGCATATACACCCGGCTTTAATATTTAGCCAAACTGGGATCAATCTGGTCAGCCCATGCCAGGATCCCACCAGATAGGTTACTAATATTGGTGTAGCCTTTAGCAACGAACTGCTGACAAACCTTGGCCGACCGTCCGCCCATTTTACAATGAAAGACCAGTGGCTGATCGAGACGAAATTGTGACTGCTGCTGCTCAATATCCGCCATCACAATATGTCGGCTGCCAGCAATGCAGCAAATTGCCCGTTCGTAAGACTCCCTTACATCAATCAAAATCACACTGTCATCACCGGCCAGTTGCTGTTGTAACTGTTGGGGACTAATTTGTTGAAACAATACTGGCTCGCTGCTCGGAGCCAGTCCGCAAAGTTGCTGATAATCCACCAAGGAGCGAATCGTTGGCTGTTCACCACAGACAGGGCACTTAGGACTTTTTTGAATAGCTAAGGTCGTAAAATCAAGTTTTAACGCATCATATAGCAGTAACCGCTGGCTCAGTGATTGGCCAATGCCGGTGATCATTTTAATTGCTTCAGTTGCCTGAATTGAGGCAATGATCGCCGGTAAAACCCCTAAAACTCCGCCCTCAGCACATGATGGCACCAGCCCCGGCGGTGGCGGTTCTGGATAGAGGCAGCGATAACATGGGCCCCCCTGATAATTAAACACAGTTGCCTGGCCATCGAACCTAAAAATACTGCCGTAAACATTGGGCTTGTTAAGTAACACACAGGCATCGTTAACCAGATAGCGGGTTGGGAAATTATCTGTGCCGTCAATGACTAAATCATAATCGCCGATAATTTCCAGTGCATTACTCTTGGTCAAGTTCTCACGATAACTGTCAATTTTAATATGAGGATTGAGTTGTTCTAGACGAGCCTGAGCACAATCAGCTTTTGCAACGCCGATATCGGCAACGGTATAGAGTATTTGCCGTTGCAAGTTAGACTCGTCGACGACATCACCATCAATGATTCCTAATCTGCCGACACCAGCCGCCGCCAGATAAAGACTGACCGGACAGCCTAACCCCCCAGCTCCGACAATTAATACGCTTGCTTGTTTGAGTCGTTCCTGCCCTGAAACACCAATTTCTGGCAATAAAATATGACGACTATAACGGCTAAGTTCCTCGGGACTCAGGGTGGTGGAAAAATCCGACGTCGCTAGCTCACTACCACCGGCAATCGCAGGAACAATACGTAACTCACTTTCTTCATGTAACAAGGTATCTAATCCTTGCAACTGCCTAATATCAACCTTGTTATGGAAGATATTGACAAAGTTTCGTAGTTCACCCTGTTCATCGAGCAAATGTGGTTTAATATCAGGATAAATCAGACATAATTGTTCTAATGCCTCACCAACATGAATTGCTTCTAGCTCAACCAAGGCTGCATCTTGGGTAAAATGTCGCAGTGGTGAGGGAATTTTCATTATAATGTTCATCGTATTAGCCTCCTCGAATAATGTCTTCAGGCATGAATTTGCTGCGATCATCGGCCAGTCGCCAGGAGTTATAACTGTGTATACGGCCATTACACACCGAAATAATAATGTAACTAACTCCGGGCCAGGCATGCAGACGATCAAACTCTGAGGGAGAATCGGAATGATCCGGATGAGAATGCACGATGCTAATGATCATCAGTCCGAGTTCTTGTGCATCATCTTCAACTTGCTGGTATATCTCGGGGTTAATCAGAAACCGCCGCCGGCTATGCTGCTTAATTTTGTTATCACATGCGACAAAATAGCCGCCTTTGACGTTAAAACTATCCTCTGACATCACTCTGCTACCGACAATAAAGCCACAGCATTCAAGTGGATAACTCGCTTTAGCCTGTTTAAGCATGCTCTCTCTGATAGCATCATTGATATAAATTGTCATGGCTGCCACAACCTTGTACTGAAGTAACGTTCACCCGTATCGCAAAGTAAAGTCGTGACCACACCATGTGATAGCTTACTTATTAAACGCTGACAAACCACCAAATAAGCCCCAGCAGACTGGCCAACAAAATAACCATGCGCAGCCAGTTTATGACACATCATTTTTGCATCGTCACTGCTAACATCGAGCCAATAATCGACCAATGAGGCATCGTAAATATCTGGAATAATATCATTGGCCGATCCCAGAGGTTTTAATCCTTCAATGCCCGGCCAGATCTGAGGCCTGACTCCAACTATTTTAATATTGTTATTATGCTGTTTAAGACGCCGTGCTATTCCGGTCAGTGAACCACCGGTGCCGACACCGCAAACAAAATGAGTAATAGGCGCAGGCACCTGTGCCAGCAGTTCGACTGCTGTGGTTTCGTAATGTGCTAACACATTAAACTGATTACTGTACTGATCGCACCAGAAATAACGCTCACTGTCACTAGCGTAAAGTGCTTTGACATGGCGCAGAGCTTGATCGTAACCTTCAAGTGGGTCTGTCTCAATTAATTGTGCGCCGTGTGCCAGCATACGTTGCTTACGCTCAGCGCTGGCATTACCGGGGATCACTATGGTGACGTCATAACCTAAGGCAGCGCCGATCATGGCGTAAGAAATTCCGGCATTACCGCTACTGGAATCTAAAATGGTTTGATGTTGGCTTAATTGTCCCGATTCAATTGCATGAGTTAACATCGCCTTAACGGGTCGGTCTTTAATTGAACCGCCGGGGTTCATCCATTCCGCCTTGGCAAAGAGTTTGACATCATTGGGGCGTGGACTAAGAAAGTCCAGATCAATAAGTGGTGTATTGCCAATTAACTCTAGCAAGTCCATCTCGGTCCCCAAATTTTAATTCACCAAAGGCATAAATGTTTAGTGAATACTGCAAGAATAAACGGCGTACAAAATTTAATCAAGCATTAAAGGTACCTTCAAGGCTTATTGGCTGAGGTAGAATACACATTAGTGACAGTCATAAAAATATAAATGAAACTCAACAACTTTTGATGCTCCACGTCATTATCATCAATAAATGCCTCATTGGTTAGTTTTAAACACAAAACTTAGCAATAATACACAGTGGCAACGGGAGCAGACTTCGTATTAGCCATAAAAAAGTGAGATATATCAATTCTTCAGAACCAAACAGTTAACTATTCTAGGTATCGATTAGGACTATTGGTTAACGGCAACCTAAGGTTGGAGCGATAAACTAACGAACCAAAGGAACCTCTCGTCCGTATGACTCATCAAAGGGCAGGGAGCTAAGCCATTTAAAATAGTGACAGCTAAACTAATAAGTTATTCAGCTGCAAAGCGCGAAGTTATGCCTAGTCTAGAACACGCCACACAACAGTATGACAATAATGGATGTGAGCTATCCCATTAATATAGCTTGGAACAGGATCGGCAGATGAGACAATTTAAATCTTATGAGCATGCTCAACGTTTTCTATCGTGCCATGGGGTGGCTAATTATTTGTTTTGACCCGGGCGCTATTTATTGCACGTCAAGAGCTACCGTGTTTTCCGTGACCGTACTTTTTCGGAATACCAAGTTGCACCAAAAATATGGCTTAGTTCGTTAATCCGTTACTTTATTCATCCTGCTTAGATAAGTTGACAGTGCAGTGGACATTTATCTGCTATTATTTAGCCTTCCCTGTTGCTACAATAAAAATCCTTTGTACTTTATGATCTTACTTAAAAGAAGACTTTATTTGATATGCATTGTATTCCAAAATATCTTAGATTAACAATGATAAAAAGTATTGCTGCTATTACAGTAATAAGCCTAATTAGCGGATGCTGGAGTCAATCAGAGACAAGAGCACAAGCTAATTTAGCGCAATCTTTTTATATCAGTGATGGTTTGGAAGTCAGCTTGATACCGCCAGAAAACTTTCGAATCACTCCAGAAAATAATGGTTTTTCTCAAGTTGAAAATTTTTCTCGCATTAACATTTCAGAAATAGAAATACCTTATGCTAGCTACACTACAATTTTGACCGAAGAATATTTACTAAAAAACAAACAGCAACTGGTTGATACGCAGGAAGTTAAAATTAATGATATTTTATCAACGTTAATTACCTTACGGGAAAATATTTCAGGTACTTTTTTTGAAAAACGTTGGCTGATTTTCGGTGATAAATTATCGAGCATAAAAGTGGAGGCCAGCTACCCAGAAGGGGCGACAACTCAATTCAAGAAAAAAGTTGAACAAAGTTTATTAACATTATCTGTGACAACAGAACCAGACAAGCGGCTATATACAGGCTTGCCATTCAACTTAACAGCTACGGCTGATTTTAAAATCAAAAAACGTTTTGCCAATTCAATTGTATTAAGATCTTCAGATGAAACAAATAAAACAGACTTTGTTGTGATAAGTACTGGGCGAACTAAAACCGTTATTGATGATATTCAACAGCTTGCAGACCACTTTTTGAAAAACAATAAGCGGTATGACGAAGTAGAAATTATTAAAAATAAGATGATTAAACTGGATAATATCCCAGCACTTGCAACTACGGCCTACGCAGAGCATAAAGGCCAAACATATTGGCTATATCAAGTATTATCTTATCAAAAAGAACGTTTTTTATTGATTCAAACCCAAAGTACCAAAAAAAATAAGCAGCAATTTTCAGAGCAAGTTAATAAATTGTTGACACATTTCAAATTTAAATAAGAGGTGAGGCCGGGATAAAAAATTTCAACTTTTCAGGTCGTAAACAGATATTTGAGTTACAAGCTTGAAGACTTAGCTCGATGGTTTCACCTAGAGCTGAGAGCCCTGAAAAATTAGCTTGAATTGTAAACTTTCCTTCAAATAAACTTAATTTCGAGTTATCAAATCGCATCATTTTAAGTAAAGGTTCTGGGTAGTTAATACTGGAAAGTATGCCTTGTCGCGCAATTAATTGAGTCGGTATTAGGTTTTTTTGTCTAGGAGACATAGAGTTAATATGCCAGTCATCGGCAAGGTTAATATTGAAAATTAAAGTTTTATTATCTTCAATATTAAAACTCACCTTACCATTACCATTGGCAAAGGATTGTAGCTTGTCAAAGTTGCCATTTTTCAATTCTAATAGTAATCGATTTGCCGAATAGCTATTGCTCGCATTCGTCATTATGCCTTGTTTAATGGCCGATACTTGTACCGCTACTCTGTTATTTGTTTTTTTACCTAATTTTTTTAGTCCGATGCCAGTATTGGCCAATTCAACATGGGGTGAAATCAGCTCACCATCGTTTAATCGAATACTAATACCAGCATCAATACCAATGTCAGCCAATATACCTTGATGATTTTTATCAAAAAGTTCAGCACCTTTTTCGTAATAATCATGTGCCGCAGATAAGTGCGATGCTTGCTGTGTTATGCGATACAGTTTTAATATAGCTGAAGCCGTATAAGCATAATCAGACAACTTGGCATTACCCGATGACCGCCCCTCAAAACTGGCTCGGATCAGTGTGTTATTTTCATCATGGGCTGACTCTAAAACTGTTGCCAGTTTTATGGCTGCGCTTAAATACTTTTGATCGTTAAAGCTAATATATGCGTCTAAATAAGCACTTACTAATAATGCATTCCATGAAGTGAGCATTTTTTTATCTATATAAGGAAGTTTTAACTTAGATTTAACTGCTAGCAATGAATTTTTTGCCATTAACGAGGGTGTATCCGTTTTGTTAAGTGCAGGTAATTTAAAATCGCTGCTTTCAAATTGATTCCAGTTAAATTGAAGTCGTGCTAGTGGGGAGATCTTTGATAATTCCTCAGTAGAAAATAGATAATATCGACCTTCAAGGCCATTATAATCGGCATCAATCGCACTATAATAGCTGCCATTTTTGTTTTTAAATGTTTGCTCTAAAAAAACAAAGGTATCGTCAACAACGTTCCGATACTCCGGCCTGTTAAAAACTGCATAAGCCTTGCTAAATACAGAGATTAATAATGCTTGATTATAAAGCATCTTCTCAAAGTGAGGTGTCTGCCATTCACTATCAAGAGTATAACGGTGAAAACCACCATCGATGGCATCGAACACAGGACTCAACAAGATCTCAGCAAGCTGATTTTCTACAACCTCTAAATAAGCTTTATTACCTGTTCTTAAATACTCATCAAGTAAACCAAGTTGCCAAATCTCTCGAAAAAAACGTGGTTCACCGAGACGTTCCTCATTGAGTAAGGCTTGATAAACTGACTGATGTTGCTCAGGTAATAGCTTTCGCCAATCACTTTTTGAAAGCGGATTTGTTTCTGGATTAGAAGTAGGAAGTGGATCAGGATTTACTATAGCGTCTACTCTATTCGCCAAACTAGATATAGCTTTTGGTTGCTTCTGCCATCTCTTAGCAAGTCCTTGGATCAGCTTAATAAACTTATCTTTATTAAGGTAAGAGTCAATCCAAACTATCTTGCCATCTGGCATCAATATGACATTAAGAGGCCAGCCGGCCTCACCTTTCAATAATTCCAATGCCGATTTAAAACGCTCATCCACCAGCGGCCACTGCTCTCTGTCGACTTTAATACTGATGTAAGACTGGTTAAGAATCTCTGCAACATCTGTATTCGCAAAACTCTCTTCCGCCATCACATGGCACCAATGACAGGTAGAATAACCTATAGAGATAAAGACCAGCCTACCACCGCTTTGAAAATCAGTTTCAAAATCTGGTTGCCACTCTATCCAATCAACAGGCTGAAGAGAGTGACTGAGCAGATAGGGAGATTCTGAATTAATTAAGTTATTAAGGTACTTAGGCGTTGATGTTTGTGAACTAACAATCTTACGATTGACGAGCCAAGGTTTACGACTTTCAAAAGCGATCATCAAGTCAGCATCGTTAAGCACTGTCTTATCAATGCTCACGGGCTCCGCACTGATTTGGCCAATGCTAATGAAGAACAAAAAACATGATATAAGAAAAAACCTTGAATACATCGGAGGGATCTCTCACCAAAAATAATTAACCGTTACGGACATGTCAGAGTGTAGGACCGGCTTTAGCCGGGAGGAACCTATCAAATAACCTAAATACATATTTCATAGCCTCGGGGCTGAAGCGCCCTCCTACAAGATACAAACCTATCTAGGACTGGCTTTAACCGGGAGGAAGCTATCAAAATGGCCAAGAGACCTATTCCAAGCCTCGGGGCTAAAGCACCCTCCTACAACAGATTTCCTCTCAACAATGACACGAATCAAACTCGT